>JAGRKR010000183.1 GCA_020442225.1 Hyphomicrobiaceae bacterium
AACAGCTCGTCGCCGCCGTCGCCCGAGAGCGCGACCTTCACCGAGCGGCGAGCCAGCGCCGAGACCAGATAGGTGGGAATGGCCGAGGAATCGGCGAAAGGCTCGTCGTAGATCTGCGGCAGGCGCGGCACCACGTCGAGCGCCTCTTTGGCCGTGACCACGAGCTCGGTGTGATCCGTGCCGAGATGCTGCGCCACCGCCCGCGCGAAGGAGGCTTCGTCGTAGGCCTTGTCGGCCGAGCCGATCGAGAAGGTGCGGACCGGCCGGCTCGAGGCCCGCTGCATGAGCGCGACGACCGTCGAGGAATCGTAGCCACCCGAGAGAAAGGCGCCGAGCGGGACGTCGGCCACCATGCGGCGCGAGACCGCGTCCGCGAGCAGCGCCTCGAGCCTGTCCACCACCTCCCGCTCGCTCGCGTGCCGGCCCTCATCGCGCCCGCGCCGGACCGCCTCGGCGAGCGACCAGTAGGGCTGCGAGCGCGGCGGCTTGCCCGGCTCGAAGAGCAGCAGATGCCCTGGCTCGAGTTGCTGGACGTTACGAAAGACCGTGCGCGGATGCAGGTAATAGCCATGGCGCACGTAGCCCGCCAACGCCGCACGGTCGATGTCCGGTTGGAAGCCGGGCACGGCCTTGAAGGCCTTCAGCTCCGAGGCGAACAGCAGCACGCCATCGACGAGCGTCCAATAGAGCGGCTTCTTGCCGAGCCGGTCACGCGCGAGCCAAAGGCGGCGCGTCTCGCGCTCGAAGATCGCCAGCGCGAACATCCCCACCGAAAGCCGCAGCGCCGCCTCGACGCCGAGCACGGCAGCTGCTTCCAGCAGCACCTCGGTATCGGAATGGCCGCGCAGCTTGAGCCCGGCCATCTGCTCGAGCGCCTTCAGTGCGTCGGCGTTGTAGATCTCGCCGTTGTAGCAGATGGCCAGCCGGCCGTCGGCGGAGAGCATGGGCTGACGGCCCGCTGGCGACAGGTCGAGTATGGAAAGGCGCCGATGCCCGAAGGCGAGCCCCGCGGCCTCGTCGGCCCAGGTGTTACCTTCGTCGGGTCCGCGATGACGCAACGCGTCGGCCATAGCTCCGGCGATGCGGGGCAGAGCCGCGGCGTCGAATCGCGCGTTCGGGTCGAGGAGTCCGGCAATGCCACACATGCGCGTCGCTCACGCACGGCTCACGTGGCGATCGCAGCCCGTCGTCTCACTCGGCGACATGATCGGCCAGCACCCGGGCGGTCGCAACCGCGCGCTCCGTCAACTCGCTCTGATCGAGCGTCGGGTGGATCTCGAACATCATGCTCGTCTCGCCGAGCATCCGGGCCATGGGCAGTCGTTCGACGGTCGCGTCCGCATAGGCCTCCTCGAGATAGATCTCGGGACAACTGCCCGAGCGGACGATCAGCCCTTCGGCCTTCAGGCTGTCGAGCAAGCCATCGCGATCGACGCCCGGACGCAAACGTTCCGGCACGACGAAGGCGTAGAACTTATAGTTCGCATGCACGATGTCGGAGCCGGGCGTCGGCACCCGCACATTCGCCAGAGGCGACAGGGCGCGATGCCAGATCTCGGCATTCGCCTTGCGCTGCGCCAGCCAGCCATCCAGCTTGCCGAGTTGCACCAGCCCGATGGCCGCCTGCATTTCCGTCAGCCGGGCATTGGTGCCGAGGCTGTCGTGCACCCAGCGGAACTTGCCGTTGGACGTTTCCTGCCGGGCCTTGGCGTAGTCCTTGCCGTGATCCTTGAACGACCAGCCCCGCTGCCACGCCTGCTTGTCGCGGAAAAAGATCATGCCGCCTTCGCCGCCGGTCGAAATGATCTTGTCCTGGCAGAAGGAGAAGGTGGCGGCGTCACCGAAGGTTCCGACCAGTTGCCCGCCGATGCGGGCGCCGATCGCCTGGGCGCAATCCTCGACGACCACCAGCCCGTGCTGCTTCGCCAGCGCCATGAGCCCTGGCATATCGCAGGGCCAGCCAGCCAGATGCACGGGGATGATCGCCCTGGTGCGCGACGTGATGAGGGGGGCGACGGTCTCGGGCGTGATGTTCTGCGACTGGGGGTCGACATCGGCGAAGACCGGCACGGCACCGAGCAGGGAAACGCAGGAGGCGGAGGCGATGAAGCTGCGGGCGGTGACGATGACCTCGTCGCCCGGACCGATCTCGAACGCACGCAGCGCCACGTCGAGTGCCAATGTGCCATTCGCCACGGCGACGGAATGCTGGACGCCGTGATAGCGCGCCATCGCCGCCTCGAACGCTTCGACGTGCGTGCCACCCCACTGATTGACGCGGCCACTTCTGAGCACGTCGACGACCGCAGCGATTTCATCCTCGGCAAAATGCGGCCATGCACCTTGCTCACGCGCAGGGGCGTGCTGGAGATCTCCGGCGGTCGGCTTCTGCAACACCCTCCCCCCCGTGCTCGGTTGGCCACTCATCCAATACATCACGGAATCTGCGTCCGACAGAAGATTCTCACCTAAGTACTTAAGCCGAGTGCGGACAGCATCTGTCTGTTCACCTTACTGACATCAAACCGATTTTCCGCCTTCTGTCGACTGGCCCGCGCCATTGCCGGAACGAGATCCGGGCGACGCAGGATCGACAGCATCGCCTCGGCAAGGGCCGTCGAATCAGCAACGGGAACCAGAATACCATTAACGCGTTCATCCACAGTTTCTCTGCACCCGCGTGCGTCCGTCGTGACGATCGGGCGTCCGACGGCGAGCGCCTCGAGCACCGTGCGAGGCATTCCCTCCCCGTAAGATGGCAGAATGTAGGCATGGCATTGGCCGAGGAACGGCCGCACGTCGGATTGTCGCCCCGCGTACTCGACGATGCCATCGTAGGCCGCGAGGCGGTCCTTGGAGAACCCGTCCGGCCCACTCTCCTCGGGACCGACCAGGACGAACCTCGAATAGGGCGATTTTTCCTTCACCATCCGCGCCGCCTCGCAGAATTCCGCGACGCCCTTCGCCTTGAGCAGTCTGGCGATCATCAGGAAGCACAGCCCTTTGCCTTCGAGCAGCGGCGGCAGCGGCATGACCGGAAACTGGTCGAGATCGACACCTGAGCCGCTGACCACGTGCACGGGCAGGCCGGGCGGAACGACGCCGAGCCCGGCCAGGAGACGGTGGTCGTCCTTGTTATGGAAGATGACGGCATGGCTGCGCGCCAGGGCCCGAGCGTAGAGCCGGCGCGACACGGCCTGCGCCACGCCACGCTTCACCCCCCCGCCGTCCTGGAACGCGAACCCGAGACCGGTGATCATGGGCACGATGCGCGGCACGCCGATGCGGGCGGCGGCCAGGGAGCCGTAGATCGCGGGCTTGGGCGTGTAGCCCATGACGATGTGCGGCGCGAACGATGCCAGGCGCGCCGTGAGCGCTCGCAAGCTTTTCAGATCCTGGAGCGGATTGAGCCCCGACCGCGCCAGGGGATAGCTGTCCGTCTCCGCACCGAGCGCGCCTATGGCGGCCGTCGTATCGGCGCTATGATCGGGCGCATAGCAGCGCACGCGATGCCCGCGTGCCACTAGCTCGCGGATCAGCACGCCGCGGAACAGGGTGAGCGATGGCGCATAGGAGGCGATCAGGGCGATCCGCCTGACTTCGCCGGTTGCTTGCGAACTCGGCCCAGTCACGTTTGGCTCACTGCTCCCCCAGCGTTTGCGGCATGCACGCTCTGATGTCAGACGCAGACCTGATTCGGCGACCCGTTGCCAGTCTCACGTCGCCGACAGGCGTCGCGCTGCCCCCGCGCGCTCTCGCTCGATCGGGCGCCCATTCAGCCGCGCTGCGGCCCCCGCCCGGTCAGGACTTCGGACATCAGGCCGGCCACCTCGCGCCGGCGGCGCGGCAGGTCCGCCTCGTGCAACAGGTCCGCCAGCATCGCGAAGGCATCGGCCTCCGGGCGGCCACCCCGCGCACCGCCGTGCATCCCCGCCACGCTCCTCACCTCTCCCTCCGAGGCGACCTTGAGCGCCCCGAGACAGAGCAGCGCCACATGCGGCAGCATCTGCATGAGCACCGCGGTTTCCGCGCCGCACCCTTCCGAGACCTGACGCCACGTGCCGAGAGGATAGCCGGCATCCCTGCCGAGCAGGCGCAGCACGGCACGGCCCTTCTCACGGATCTCGGACTGGCCCGGCGGCAGCGGATCGTAATAGTAGCGCTCGTAGGCGTTCGCCGCGAGATCGGACACGAAGGCGATGAGCAACTGCGGGTCCGCGAGCTGGCGTCGCAGATCCGGCACGATGAGGCCGACCAGATGCCGCACGGCCTCCGCCGCCTGCTCCTCGCTCAGGCGGAATCGCCGTGCGAGCGTGAGGAAGGCCTGACCGTTCTGTGCAGCGGAAAGTCTCCGATAGAGCGACACCGCACCACCTCCCGCCCACCAGGGACCTGAGCACTGTCCCGCGCATCCTCGACCCGTCTGTCCGGGATCGCGCCCTGACGACGCTGCAAGTCTCAGAGGACGCCTGCGATCGCTCGAGCCGGCACCGCTCGGCAGCCCCTCGAGAGCGTCGCGCTCACCCTAGAACAGCTTCATGCCGGGC
>JAGRKR010000021.1:0-3048 GCA_020442225.1 Hyphomicrobiaceae bacterium
GAAGTCCTCGCGGCCGTGCGCGAAGCTTTCCCGGCGGACCGCCCGGTGGGCGTGCGCATCTCGGCGACCGACTGGGTGACCGGCGGCTGGGACATCGCCGACAGCGTCCGCTTCGCTCAGATCCTCGAGGATGTCGGCTGCGACTTCCTCGACGTGTCCAGCGGCGGCATTTCGCCCGACCAGAAGCTGACCGTTGCGCCCGGCTACCAGGTGCGTCTGGCCGCCGAGATCAAGCGTCACCTCCGCGCCATGCCCGTCATTGCCGTCGGGCTCGTGCGCGACCCGCAGGACGCCGAGCGCATCGTCCGCGACGGCGAGGCGGACCTCGTCGCCATTGCGCGCGGCGCGCTCTACGAACCGCACTGGCCGTGGCGTGCGGCGGACGAACTCGGCGTCGTACTCGACTATCCGCACCGCTACGAGCGGGCCCGGCCAGACCGCTGGCCGGAGGCCTTCGGACGCACGCGCCCGCCGCGTGGCGAGCGCTGAGGAACACCGCCATGTCGACCACAGGTTCCACTCCCCTCGCCACGCTCGAGGCGACGATCCGCGCCGAGCTCACCTATCTCGACTTTCCCGCCAACGACTGGCTGACGCCGGAGCCCGCGCCTGACGGCAAGCCCGCCTACGATGTCGTCATCCAGGGCGCGGGCATGCAGGGCCTCGCCATCGCCTACGCGCTCCGGCGCAAGCGGATCGCCAACGTCCTCGTCGTCGATCGCGCCATCGCCGGCCGCGAAGGACCGTGGTCGACCTTCGCGCGCATGCCGACGCTGCGCACGCAGAAAACATTCATCGGCCTCGACCTCGGCCTGCCCAGTCTGGCCTTTCGCGCCTGGTACGACGCCGTCGAGGGGGCCGGCGCCTTCGCCGGCCTCACACTCATTCCGACCGACGCCTGGCAGCGCTACATCGACTGGTATCGCCAGGTGCTGTCGCTCGCCGTGCGAAACGAAGCGGCGCTCGTCGGCATTCGCCCCGATGGCGGCCTCATCCGCGTCGATCTTCAGGAGGGCGGACGGACCACCCCGGTGTGGACGCGCAAGCTCGTGCGTGTGGCCGGTATCACCAGCGGCGGCGGCCCCATCGTGCCGGAGGTGATCCGCCGCCTCCCGGCCAGACTCTGGGCGCACAGCGCCGACGACATCGATTTCGCTGCGTTGAAGGGGCGAACCGTCGCCGTCATCGGCGCCGGCTCCTCCGCCTTCGACAACGCGGCGACTGCCCTCGAAGCCGGGGCTGCGCGTGTGGTCATGCTCATGCGCCGGCGCAAGCGCCAGGACGTCATGTCGGTGCGCCCAATGTTCACCATGGGCTTCCTCGGACACTTTGCCGATCTCCCCGACGCCGACCGCTGGCGGGTCATGCATCATGCCACGCGCTTCTCGCCGCCTCCGCCCGCCCCCTCCGTCGCGCGCTGCACCCGCCACGAGGTGTTCGAATGGTGGACGGGTTCACCCGTCAACGAGGCCCATGTCGCCGGTGGCAAGGCGCAACTCGTGACGCCCCGCGGCACGCTCGCGGTGGATCTCGTGATCGCGGCGACGGGGTTCGATGTCGATCTCGCGCGCCGGCCGGAACTCGCGGCCATCGAGCCGGACGTTGCACGCTGGGGCGACGTCTATCAGCCCCCCGAAGGACTCCAGGACCCGGCGCTCGCGCGTTTCCCGTACCTCGGCCGGCAGTTCGAGCTCGTTGCACGTCCCAGCCGGGAGGCCCCCTACCTCGCCGACATTCACGAGTTCAGCGCCGCCTCCGTCGCCAGCATGGGCCCCGTCTCGGTTGGCGTCACCGGGCTGTCCTTCGGCGCGCAGCGTCTCGTCGACGGTCTTACGCGCGACCTGTTCCTCCGCGATAGCGAGGCTCAACTCGCACCGGTGCTGTCACTCAAGGACCCCAATCCCGATCCGCACGACGATTGGACGATCTGACACCCGCAAGCAGCGAACCGCGGAAGGAGCGGCCATGCCTCCCATGCTCGGAACATTCGTCGGCGCGGCCGTCACGCCCGACCTCCTGGCGGCGTTCGGCGTGGAGGGCGAATGGCGCTTTGCGCAGCGCCGGCAGGTGTTGTGGGCGGATGTCGATCGCTTCGGCCATGCCAATCACACGACGTTCCTGCGCTATTTCGAGGATGCCCGCTGCACCTACGTCGAGGCCATGGGCGGCGCCCTCGCCATGGATCAGCCGGGCCCCGTCATGTCGCGCCTGTCGGTGCATTACGTGAAGCCCCTCGCTTATGGCGACGAGGCGCTGGTGACGACGCGCGCGGTCTCCATCGGGCGCACCAGCATCGTCTTCGACTATGCGACCTGGAAGGACGGCGCCTGCTGCACCGCGCAAGCCGTCATCGTCTTCGTCATCAACGCCAGCGGCGCGAAAGCGCCCATTCCAGCCGCCATGCGCGCAGCCGTGCTGGCGCTCGATGCGCCCGTTCAGCGCTGAGCCCGCTCAGCCCTTGCCCTTGGCGAGATCACGCAAGGCGCGCTTGAGGATCTTGCCCGTGGCGTTCAACGGCAACGACGGCACGATCTCCACGCGACGGGGATACTTGAAGGCCGCCAGCCGCTCGCGCGCGAAGGCGACGACCTCGTCACCGTCGATCGCAGCTCCGGGCTTCGCGACGACGTAGGCCGCGATCTCCTCCCCGAGGGTGGCATGCGGCACGCCGATCACGGCCACCATCGCGACGGCGGGATGCTGCATCAGCACTTCCTCGACCTCGCGCGGATATACGTTGTAGCCGCCGCGGATCACCATGTCCTTGAGGCGGTCGACGATGGCGAGATAGCCGTCCTCCGTCATGCGGCCGATATCGCCCGTGCGGAACCAGCCGTCACGCATCACATCGGCTGTCGCCTCGGGACGTCGGTAGTAGCCCTTCATGACATTGTGCCCGCGGATCTCGACCTCACCCTCCGCGCCTGCGGGCAGCGGCCGGCCATCGAGATCGACGACCCGAACCTCGGTGCCGGCGATGGCCTGCCCGACGGTTCCCGGCCTCCGCGTGCGGTCGGGATGATTGAAGGTCGCCACCGGGCTGACCTC
>JAGRKR010000021.1:3175-6667 GCA_020442225.1 Hyphomicrobiaceae bacterium
AGCCGCTCCGCCGCGCCGATAAGGCCGATGTGCATGGTCGGCACGCCCGCAAACACGCTCACCTTCTCGTCGACCATCAGCCGCAGCGCCGCCTCCGGGTCGAAGCGCGGCAGCATGACCATCGTCGCCCCGACGATCACCGAGGCGTTCAACTGGCACGTCTGACCGAAGGAATGGAACAGCGGCAGCGCCAGCAGATTGACGTCCGACCACGACAGCTTGAAGAGCAACGCCGTGACGAGCGCGTTCATCGCCATGTTGGCGTGGGTCAGCTCGGCGCCCTTGGCGGGGCCGGTCGTGCCGGACGTATAGAGGATCACGGCGGTGTCGTCGGGTCGCATGGCGCGGCTCGTCGATGGTGCGCCAGCGCCGGTCGTGAACTCCGCCAGGGTCGTCAGGCCCGCCAGCCCCTCTGCGCGCGCGCGCCCTCCGGCCGGCATGACCACCAGCGTGCCGCAGCCCGCGACCTGCTTGAACGCTTCGGCGGCCATTGCCGCCATCGGCAGCTCCGGCAGCCCCTCATAGCAGAGGTAGGCCCCGGCCTCGCTGTCCGTCAGGTGATAGGCGATCTCTCCGGGCTTCAGCAGGATGTTGAGCGGCACGACGACCGCACCGGCCATGAGGATGCCGTAGTAGGCGATCGCGAACTCCGGCACGTTCGGACAGGAGAGCGCCACCTTGTCGCCGGGCACGATGCCGATGCGCTGCAGGCCCGCGGCAACGCCTTGGGCGGCCGTGCGCAGCTCGCCGTAGGTCAACCGCCGCTCACCGTGCACGATCGCAGCCTGCGATGGAAACAATCCGCTGTTGCGGTCGAGGAAATCAGCGAGATTGAGCATCGACACCTCCCCAACGGTCCGGCGGCCCGTCGCCGCTCAGAACCACGCATCCTTCATTTCCAGCGCCATCGCCTCGTTGCGCGCCAGCCGCTCGAGCCGGGCGCCAAGGCCGCCCATCTCGGCCTCGAGGAAATAGCGGCAGGTCAGGCGCAAGCCGTCGAAGAGCTCTCCCACCCGCCCCTCGATGGCCCGCATCAGGTCGAGCCAGAGCCACGCCACGGTCAGATGCCCGAAGGCATCGAGATAGAGGCTCGCGTTGGCCAGCCGGCGCTCCGGATCGACGGTGCCGGACAGCCTGTGCGTCACGCTGAGTAGCTCGTCGAGCCGCGCCCCGACCTGCCGGCCGGCGTCAATCCAGTCCGAATGCCCGCCCAGCTCCGTGAGCGTCCGGCGAACGCGCGCCGCATAGAGCGCGAGGGCGCGTCCCTCGGCCATGGCGACCTTGCGCCCCAGCAGATCGATCCCCTGGATGCCATACGTGCCCTCGTGGATGGGATTGAGGCGGTTGTCGCGGTAGATCTGCTCGAGCGGGAAATCGCGCGTGTAGCCGTAGCCGCCGAGCACCTGGATGGCGAGGTCGTTGGCCGCAAGCCCATAGCTGGAGGGCCACGATTTCACCACGGGCGTCAGCAACTCCAGCAGCAGGTGTGCCTCAGCGCGCGCCTCCGCCGTCGCCGCCGTGTTGCGATCGTCGACCAGCCGCGCCGCATAGAGGCAGAGCGCCAGACCGCCCTCGGCGAACGCCTTCTGTGAGAGCAGCATGTGCCGCACGTCGGCATGCCGGATGATGGGAACCGGGGCGCTTGACGGGGTCTTGGCGGACACGGGCCGGCCCTGCGGCCGCTCGTGGGCATAGGCCAGCGAGGCCAGATAGCCGCGGCAGGCGAGCGCGGCCGCGCCGAGGCCAACCGTAATGCGCGCCTCGTTCATCATATGGAACATCTGCGCCAGGCCGGCGTTCGGCGCCCCGACCAGCTCCGCGACGGCACCGGCGGCCCCCAGCGGCGCGTGGCGCCCTTCCCCGAAGGCCAGGAGGCAGTTGGAGACGCCGCGATAGCCCATCTTGTGATTGAGGCCGGCGACCGTCACGTCGTTGCGCGGCCCACGCGCGCCATCGGCCCCGCCCAGCCATTTCGGCACGATGAACAGCGAGATGCCCTTGGGGCCCGGCGGCGCCCCTTCGATGCGGGCGAGCACGAGATGGATGATGTTGTCAGAGATGTCGTGATCGCCGCCGGAGATCCACATCTTCGAGCCGAACAGTCGCCAGCGCCCTTCGCCATCCGGCACGGCGCGCGTGAGAATGTCGCCGAGGGAGGAGCCCGCCTGCGGCTCGGACAGGCACATGGTGCCGAGACAGCGCCCCGACAGGAGATGCGGCACGTAGGCCGCGACCTGCTCAGGCGAGCCATGGGCCATGAGGCAGTTGGCATTGGCGATCGTCAGCCAGGCGTAGGCCGTCGTCGCGATGTTCGCTGCCGAGAACAGCGCGAAGGCTGACCGCTCGATACTGAAGGGCAAGCCGGCGCCGCCATGCGCCTCACTGTGCAACGCCGAGAAAAAGCCCGCCTCGGCCATGGCCGTCAGCGCCGGCTTGATGTCCGGGTGCACGTGCACGGTATCGCCGACGAGCCGCGGCTCGTCGCGATCACTCGCCTGATAGTGCGGCGCCAGATGTCGCACCGCGATCTGCTCGGCGGTGTCGAGCACGGCGTCGAAGGTCTCGCGCGTGTGCTCCTGGAAGGCGGGCCTGCTGCAGAGATCGCCACTGGCCAGCCAATCGTGCAGCAGAACATCGAGCAGCCGCCGCGAGAGGAGCGCGGTCGTCATGCCCCGTCCCTCGAGCCATCAGACGTGGCGCTTGGCGTGATCACCGGCCCGTGCTCCGTTACGCCACCTCGAACAGGCCAGCAGCCCCCATGCCGCCGCCGATGCACATGGTGACGACCGCGAGCCTGGCGCCGCGCCGCTTGCCCTCGATCAGGGCGTGACCGGTGAGGCGCGCGCCCGTCATGCCGTAGGGATGGCCGACCGCAATGGCGCCGCCGTCGACGTTGAGGCGGTCATTGGGAATGCCGAGCTTGTCGCGGCAATAGATGACCTGGACCGCGAACGCCTCGTTCAGCTCCCACAGATCGATATCCGACACCTTGCGTCCCGCGCGCTGGAGAAGCTTCGGCACGGCGAACACCGGCCCGATCCCCATCTCGTCGGGCTCGCACCCCGCCACCGCGAAGCCGCGGAAGCTGCCGAGCGGCGTCAGGCCTTTGCGCTCCGCCGTCCTGGCTTCCATGAGCACGCACGCCGACGCCCCGTCCGAGAACTGGCTGGCGTTGCCGGCGGAAATCACGCCGCCCTCGATGGCCGGCCTGATCTTGGCCACGCCCTCGTAGGTCGTGTCGCTTCGGATGCCTTCGTCAACCGCGAGCGTCACCTCCTCCTGCCAGGTGCGCACGACCTCCTTCTTGTCGTTCATCTCGGCCTTGGTCATCTCCGTGACGAACGGCACGATCTCCTGGTCGAAGCGGCCCGCCTTCTGCGCGGCGGCGGCGCGAAGCTGGCTCTCCACGCCATAGCGGTCCTGCGCCTCGCGGTCGATCTTGTAGCGCTTGGCCACCATCTCGGCCGTCTGCAGCATGTTCCAGTAGATCTC
>JAGRKR010000184.1 GCA_020442225.1 Hyphomicrobiaceae bacterium
CACGATCTGCGCCAAGGGCATGCCCAACTCGCTGGCGGTCCTCGCCATCTCGGAGGAAGGCGGACTGCTCAACGCGCCGGACATCTACATGAACAAGATCGCCGTCGGCCCGGGCTATCCCGACGGCATCGTCGACCTCGACGCCTCGCCGGCCGACAACATCCGCGAGCTGGCCAAGGCCAAGGGCGTGCCTGTCGGCGAGATCACCGCCTGCATTCTCGACCGTCCGCGCCACGCCGAGATCATCGAGGCGACACGCCAGTGCGGCGCCGCGATCCAGCTCATTCCGGACGGCGACATCGCCGGCGTCATCTGGACCACCGATCCGAAGGAAACCGGCATCGACATCTACATGGGCATCGGCGGCGCGCCGGAAGGCGTGCTGGCGGCGGCAGCCCTGCGCTGCATCGGCGGGCAGATGCAGGGTCGGCTCCATGCCCTGAAGGAGGACGACAAGGTCCGGGCCGCCGCCATGGGTATCTCCGACATCAACCGCAAGTACGCCATGAAAGAGCTGGCGTCGGGCGATGTCATCTTCTCGGCGACGGGCGTCACGGACGGCTCGCTGCTCGACGGTGTGCACTTCCGTCAGGGCTTCGCCGAGACGGAGACGGTGGTGCTGCGGGCCCGCACGGGCACCGTGCGACGCATCAAGACGACATTCCGGATGATCGGTTTGAAACCCTGATGGCGTCCCCGAGGCGCCCCTCGAATCGGCTAGAGAGGGGTGCAGCGGGAGGACATCATGACGGCTCTCAGGAAATCGCGGCTCATCCACGAGGGCGACGCTGAGGACGGCGCCTTTCTCGGCGTCGAGCGCTCGGCGCGCGGGCTCGTGTGGCGCGAACGGCTGGACGCTGCGGGCCACCGCCTCGCCCAGGCCATCGGTCAGCGCCACGGCATCGGCGAGTTGCTCGGCCGCGTGCTGGCGGCGCGCGGGGTGGAGCTCGACGAGGTGCCGGTCGTGCTCGATCCGACGCTCAAGGCGTTGATGCCGGACCCGAGCACCCTGCAGGACATGGAGAAGGCGGCCGAACGGCTGGCCGACGCCATCACCAGGGGCGAGCCCGTCGCCATATTCGGCGATTACGACGTCGACGGCGGTTCGTCGGTCGCCCTGATGCTGCGCTTCCTCGCCGCACACGGACGTTCGGCCCGCCCCTACGTGCCTGATCGCCTGCGCGAAGGCTACGGCCCCAACCCGACCGCGATCGAGGCGCTGGTTCGCGAGGGCGCCCGCCTCATCGTCACCGTCGATTGCGGCACGACCAGCCATGCGGCGCTTGCCGTGGCCCGCCCATTGGGCGCCGACGTCATCGTCATCGATCATCACCAGGCCGACGCCGAGCTGCCGGACGTGGCGGCGGTCGTCAATCCCAACCGCCAGGACGACATCTCCGGCCTCGGCCACCTGTGCGCCGCCGGCGTCACCTTCATGGTGCTGGTCGCGACGGCGCGCGTCCTGCGCCAGCGCGGGGCCTATGCGGCGGGCGGGACGCAGCCCGATCTCATGGCGTGGCTCGATCTCGTAGCCCTGGCGACGGTATGCGACGTGGTTCCCTTGCAGGGCCTCAATCGGGCCTTCGTGACGCAGGGGCTGAAGGTCATGCGTCAGAGGCAGAACGTCGGCCTCAGGCACCTGTTCGACGTGGCGGGACTGGCGGTCGCGCCCACGACCTATCATCTCGGCTTCGTGCTCGGCCCCCGCATCAACGCCGGCGGGCGCATCGGCGATGCGGCGCTCGGTGCGCGGCTGCTCTCGACCGAGGACGAGGGGGAAGCGGAACGGATCTCCGTACTGCTCGACCGGCTGAACCGCGAGCGCAAGGCCATCGAGACGGCGATGCTGGAGGAGGCGGTGGCGGAGGCGGGGCGCGTTCTCGAGCGCGATCCGGAGGCGCCGCTGCTGCTGCTCGGCTCCGAGGCCTGGCACAAGGGTGTGGTCGGGCTGGTCGCCAGCCGGCTCACCGAGAAGTTCGGCCGTCCGAGCTGCGTCCTGTCGTGGGAGGCAGGGCACGAGGGCACCGGCTCGCTGCGCTCCATCGCCGGCGTCGATATCGGCGGCGCCGTGCGGGCGGCCGTCGCAGCCGGGCATCTCGTCAAGGGCGGTGGCCACGCCATGGCGGCCGGCCTGACTGTGCGCAAGGAGCGGCTCGAGGCACTGACGGCGTTCCTGCGGGCCGAGCTTATCGATGCCGCTTCCAGCGCGCGGGCGGCGGCGGCCCTGGAAATCGACGGCGCGCAGACGGCCGGCAGCGTCACCGAGGAGTTCATCGGCCTGCTCGAGCGGGCGGGGCCGTATGGCGCCGGAAATCCGACGCCGCGCTTTGCGTTTCCCGTCCATCGCGTGAAATACGCCAAGGTGGTGGGTGAGACGCACGTCCGCTGCGTGCTCGAAGCGAGTGACGGCGCGCGGCTCGACGCCGTGGCCTTCCGGGCGGTCGGTTCCGAGCTTGGGACGCTGCTGCTCGGCGCGGCCGGCATGCCGCTGCACGTCGCCGGTTCGCTCAAGCGTGACACCTGGGGCGGCCGCCAACGCATCGAGCTCCACATCGAGGATGTCGCCGATCCCCGGCGCGGGGCCGGCGGCACCTAGAGCGCCGTCATCAGAGCGGGCAACCGGCCGCCGGGGCTCGAATACGGGGCGCCTTGCGAGAGCCCGCCAGCGTGCAACCGCGCCGTCGCGTGGTGACACCGGTTCGCCGTGCATGCTACAGCAGCATTCGCCTTTCTTCGCGCAGAGCCGGACCGGGCTTGCCGACGCGTGGCGGTCCCGCTCGACGGGCCTGCCCTGTTCGCTGCCGGTGCGATCTCCGGCTCGGTATGTCAACGCCTCACGGGGAGCCGGGAATGTCCAATCGTCAGCCGCAGAATTGCGAGAGCATGGACCACGTGCGCGTGGAGATCGATCGCCTCGATGCCGCGCTGGTCGACCTGATCGCCGAGCGTTTCGGCTATGTCGAACGCGCCTGGCAGCTCAAGTCCAATCCGTCGGAAGCCCTCGTGCCCTGGCGCATCCAACAGGTCATCGACAAGGTGCGCGCGCGCGCCGACAGCAGGGGCGTGTCGCCCGAGCTGTGCGAAGCGCTGTGGCGGCAGATGATCGGCTGGTTCGTCCAGTACGAGGAAGAGAAGCTCAGGAAGCAGAGCGAGGGGAAATAGGCTCGCAGCGGCGGCGCGTCCGGCGTCGAGCGGCGCTGTCCGCACAGCCGCGACGAGGTGGTCTCATCGACGCGAGGACCCATGATTTTTCCCGATCCTCTGAGCATTTTTCTCGCCTCGCTGATCAATCCGCTGGTGATCGTCGTGAGTTTTCTCATGGGGCGAAAAGCGGATCAGGGCGCGAAGATCATCTTCGCCGGCTTTGCCGGGGCGGCGGCCGGATTGCTCCTGAGCCTGGCTCTGGCGCATTTCAGCGTGGCCCCGTTCGCGACCGCCTTCAGGGCCATCGGCGGGCTCTTCATCGTGCACCTGTTGTTCGGCATGGTCTGGGCCGGCGCGGGCTTTCTCCTGGCCCGGCGCAAGCGGGGCGGCTGAGCGGATCGCGCCGTTGCTGGGGCGAGGCCTGGAGCCGTCCGCCTTCGCCGGACGTGAACGGCAGCCGTGAGCGGTCGTTGGCCGATGATGTGTCGGCGCAACTCGGCCCCCGAAGCAGTTTGCATCCCGAACGCCCTGGTGTAGCTTCGCTCGAGAGCGGTTCCCGAGCCGAGCAAGCTGGAAGAACGACGCGGCTGAAGGAGAGAGAATGCCTTTCGAGCCCCCGACCCCGCCGGACACCGAGACCGGATCGAGCCGAGCGAACACCGGTGCGCCGCCCGACCTCGCGCCGGCGCACGAGCTCCAGGCCTACCGCGACATGCTGCTCATCCGGCGCCTCGAGGAGAAGACCGGCCAGCTCTACGGCATGGGCTTCATCGGCGGCTTCTGCCACCTCTACATCGGCCAGGAAGCCGTCGTGGTCGGCATGCAGATG
>JAGRKR010000185.1 GCA_020442225.1 Hyphomicrobiaceae bacterium
TATCGCTGCTCCAGCTCCTTGACCTGCGTGGTGACGGTCGGCTGTCCGATGCCGAGCGCTTTCGCGGCGGCGGTGAAGCCGCCATGCTCGGCAACCGCGTGAAACGAGCGGAGCTGGCTGAAAACCATCGTCATAATGAATGGCTATCATTCTAAATATGAATTTGTCAATGGAGCGACCCGGCGGATAGCGTTCCAGAACGCCTCAACGGACAGGGGAATTGCGGCGGTGTGGACGTATCGTAATCCCGTGGATGTGCGCTTCGGTGCGGGCAGCTTCGCTGGCCTCGCCGGCTTGATCGGCGCGCGCAGCTATGCCCTCGTCACCTACGCCGACCCGTATTTCCGCGGCCTGGCCGACGAGCTGGCGGGACGCGCCGGCCGCGCCGCCATCGTCGTCGACGACATCGCGCCGAACCCCGACGTCGCCGCGCTGACCGCGCAATGCGCGCGCTTTGCGGGTCTCGCCCGCGCGCCCGAGGTGATCGTGGCGCTCGGCGGCGGCTCCGTCATCGATTCCGCCAAGGTCTTCGCCGCGGCGAGAGGCGACTTCGCCGTCGTCGGCGCCTATCTCAAGGGCGTAGCGGGCGCCAGCCTGCCCGAGCCGACGCCGCTCATCGCGGTGCCGACCACCGGCGGCACCGGCAGCGAGGTGACGTGCTGGGGCACCGTCTGGGACAACGCCGCCGGCGCCAAGTACTCGCTCGCCCATCCGCGCCTCTATCCGCAGATCGCGCTGGTCGATCCGGCGCTGATGCTGGCCAAGCCGCGCGAGCTGACGATCCAGACCGGCCTCGACGCCCTCTCGCACGCGCTCGAGAGCCTGTGGAACCGCAACGCCAACCCGGTCTCGATGGCGCATGCCATCACCGCCGCGCGCGGTGCGCTGGCGACGCTGCCGCGCCTCGCGAACGACCTGCAGAACCTGGCGCTGCGCGAGGCGATGGCGCGCGCCGCGCTGCTCGCCGGCTTCGCCTTCTCCAACACCAAGACGGCGATCGCGCATTCGATCTCCTATCCGATCACGCTCAGGCACAACGTGCCGCACGGCGTCGCCTGCTCGTTCACGCTGCCGATGGTGATGCGCAGCATGGAGGGCGTGGGCGGACTGTGCGGGGAGGGGCTGGCGGCGATCTTCGGCACGGATTCGATGGCTGCCGCAGCCGACGCCCTGCAACGCCAGCTCGAGGCGCTCGGCATCGCCACGGCTCCCGCGAGCTATGGCATTGCCGAGGACGAGTGGCGCGCGCTCATCCTGGCGGCTTTCGATGGCGAGCGCGGCCAGAACTTCATCGGCGAGCGCGGGCGCATGCTCGCCGCAGCCGGACTCGACTGACGAACGGACGGAGTCGCGACCGTCACATAGATGTAACACGGAGGTGCAACGGGAACAGACCTCGAATGAACGAGGCGCCACTTTGGCTCTAGGGAGTTGATCACATGCGAACACCGAGAACCTTCCACGCGACGACCGCTGCTACCTGCGGGGTGAGCGCGAGCGTGGCCGGCAGCAGCGCCAGCATCGCGCTTATCGATCTTGGGAGGGCATAGGATCATGGCGGGCAAGGCAATCCTCACACGACGCTCATTCGTCGTCGGCAGCGGTGCGGCGGCAGCCTCCTTCAGCCTCGGCGAGTTGATGTTCCCGGGCTCCAGCCACGCCGCAGCCAAGCCCAAGAAGGGCGGCAAGGTCGTCTATGCGGTCGTCGGGCACAATACGCGGCATAAGAGCATCAAGACGGCCAGGCATCCCTATGACGGGATCGAGATCCGCACCAAGAACGTCTTCAACACGCTGACCTGGGTCGACGAGGAGCTGGGCGTCCAGCCGGAGGTGGCGACGAAGTGGCGCGCCGTCGAGGATGACCAGACCGTTTGGGAGGTCGACATCCGCGAGGGCGTCAAGTTCCACGACGGACGGGACCTGCGGGTCGAGGACGTGGTTGCCTCCTACAATTTCCACCGTGACCCCAAGCTCGGCACGTCGTTCGCGCAGAAGATGCTGGCCAAGGTCGAGAAGGTCGGGCCGACCAGGGCCCGGTTCTTCCTGCAGACGCCGAACAGCGAGTTTCCCTGGTGGACGGCTGAGTACCGGCAGGTGATCATGCCGGAGGCCCCACTCGACAAGATCGGCATGGACGGCATCGGCAGCGGACCGTTCAAGTTCGCGAAGATCGATCCACGCCGCAGGGTCGTGTACGAGGCCAATGCCAAGTACTGGGGCGATGGTCCTTACCTCGACACGCTCGAGGTGGTCGTGCAGCCCAACATGGGACCCGCCATGAACGGCTACCGGTCGGGACAGTTCGACATGATACTCGGTGTCGATCCGGCGCTGGTGCCGCAGTTCCAGGCCTTGCCGAACACGAAGGTCAGCTTCGCGAAGGCCGGCTCACAGATGATGCTGGTCCTGCCGAAGCACGAGGGATCGCCGTTCAAGGATGTGCGCATCCGCAAGGCGCTGAGCCTGGCGATCGATCGCCAGAAGATCATCGACATCGTCTACGGCGGCAAGCTGGGGTGGATGACCAACGACACCCACATGACCAACTTCAACGCAGACTTCTTGCCGCGAAAGGTCAACCGCGACGTCGCCGCGGCGAAGAAGCTTTTGGCCGAGGCCGGCTTCCCCAACGGCATCACTCTGCCGACCCTCTATTTCACGACCTACTATCCCGAGATCAGCCGCGTGTTCCAGGTGCTGGCGGAATCGGTCAAGGAGGCCGGCATCACGCTGCCCATCGAGGTGCGCCAGGAGAGCGGTTATCGCAAGTGGCGCGTCGAAGACAAGGAGAAGACACGCAAGCACCGGTTCGCCATGGCGCCGGTGGGATCGCGCAACCCGGCGGCCAACATGTTCCGCATGGCGCGTCCCGAGTACAACGAAAGCGGCTACTGGCATCCGAGCAAGAAGGGCGACGAGTATATCGCGCTCTACAAGAAGGCCATGAGAACAGGCGATGCCGTGAAGCGCCGCGCGATCTACCATGAGATGCAGCGCATCCTGCAGGACGAAGTGCCGGCACTGTTCCTGATCGGCCGGCGCGAGATCGATGTCGTCCGCGCCAATGTCCATGGCTGGTCCACGCATTCGCAGACTTGGTCCGCCCGGTTCAATCCGGTCTGGAAAGCGTAGGATAGGCTCGATCGTCGGGCGCCTCAGGCGGCTCGTCGGTTCCTTTGTCGAAGCGGCGGCGGGTGACCGGCGCCCGCTCGCGGCACGCGCAGCGTCGATGATTGGGGAGGCAGCAGGTGCTCAGGGCGATGTTGCGGCGGCTGATGCTGTCCGTGCTCATCATCTTTCTGGTGGCTGTCTTCGTTTTCCTGGCGACCGAGGTTCTGCCCGGCGATGCGCTCGACGTCTATCTGAGCGAGGACGACGTGGCGGCGATGTCTGCCGAAGACATCGAGAAGAAGCGACGGGAGCTGGGGTTGGACGTGCCGGCCCCCGTGCGCTTCTTCACCTGGTTCGGCAAGGCGATCGTCGGTGACTTCGGAACCACGATCGTCGACGACATCCCGGTCACGGAGATCATAGTCAATCCGCTGCTCAACTCCCTCCTGCTGGGCGGCGTCATCACCGCCATCACGATACCCGTCGCCTTTCTGATCGGGGCAGGCGCCGGCTACTGGCGCGGGCGACGTCCCGATGCCGTCATCTCCACCGCGTCGATCATCGGCTACTCCATCCCCGATTTCGTCATCGGCATGGTGCTGATCATCGTCTTCGCCGTCTGGATACCGCTGTTCCCCGCGGTGATCACGATCTTCAACGATGCCCCTGCGTCAGCGCTGCTGGCGGTCTCGCTGCTGCCGGCGGCGACTGTCATCATCGGGCATGTCGCTCACCTGAGCCGGCTGTTGCGTGCAGGCTTCATCGAGGCGATGAACAGCGACTACGTGGAGCGCGCGCGCCTATCGGGCATTCCCGAGTTCCGCATCGTCCTGCGCCACGTCCTGCCGGCATCGGTGATCCCGACACTCAACGCCATGGCGCTCTACGCCGCCGGCGTGCTGTCCGGTCTCATCGTGGTCGAGAAGGTGTTCGGCTATCCAGGTCTCGGGGTGGAGTTGATCAAGGCGGTCGACACCCGCGAGGTCCATGTCGTTCAGGCCATCGCCTTCCTCGGCGCGGTGCTGGTCGTCTTCATGAACCTCCTCGCCGATCTGGCGATCATTGCGCTCGATCCAAGGGTCCGAAGCCATGTCAGCCAGCAGTAGTCGGGCCATTCAGGTCCTCACGCACAGCCCCGGTACGATGATCGGGGTCGTGCTGGTCATGCTGCACCTCGCCGTCGCTGTCTTCGCCCCGCTGCTGATCCCCTACGGCGAGACGCAACTGGTCGGCGCACCGTTGCTGGCGCCCGGACACCCGGACTTCCTGCTCGGCACGGATGCCATCGGCCGCGATTACTTCTCGCGGCTTCTCATGGGTGGGCGCACGTCCATCACCGTCGCCATGGTCGGCGTCCTCGGTGCGGTGCTCTTCGCAACCCTTATCGGGGTTTCCGCCGCCTACATCGGCGGCCTCTACGACGATGTCGTCATGCGTATCGTCGATACCAAGCTTTCGATGCCGGGCATCCTGTTCGTATCCCTGTTCGTCATCGGGTTCGGCCGCTCCGTCGTCGTGCTGACCATCGTCATCGGTATCAGCTATTTCCCTGGCGCCGTGCGGACGATCCGCGCCCAGGCCCTGACGCAGGTGCCGCTCGACTACGTCAAGGCGGCGCGCTTGCGCGGCGAGTCCGCGCTCTCCGTCATCCTTCGCGAGCTGACGCCCAATGTCGCCGAGGTCGTCGTCGTCGAGTTCGCCATCCGCACATCCTCGGCGATCCTCATCGTCAGCGCGTTGTCGTTCCTCGGCCTCGGCATCTCGCCTCCCACACCCGACTGGGGGCTCATGGTGTCGGAGAGCGTCAATCAGATCTACGCTGCACCGTGGCTGGTGCTGCTGCCCGCAGCCTTCATCAGCTCGCTCGTGGTCGGTCTGAATTTCGCGAGCGATGGACTGGCCAACGCCCTCGGGCTCGACGCCGCGCGCGGCCTGCATCGGAGTTGACGGTATGGCATTGCTGGAGGTCAAGGACCTGAAGATCGCCTACCGCAACAACGCCACGGGCGAACAGTCGCTGGCGGTGGACGGCGTGAGCTTCACGCTCGATCGTGGCGAGACGCTGGGCATCGTCGGCGAAAGCGGTTGCGGGAAGTCGACCATCGCACGCGCGCTGATGGCCTATTGCCGCCCCGGCGGCGAGATCGTCGGCGGCCAGATCCTCTTCGACGGCCGCGACGTGCGGGCCTTTTCGGAGGACCAGCTCCGGGAGCTGCGCGGCAAGCGCATGGCCATGGTGCCGCAAGACCCGCTGACGTCGCTGACCTATCACATGCGGGTCGGGGCGCAGGTGGACGAGATCTCGCGCATCCACCAGAAGCTGGACGCCAAGGCGGCGCGCCAGCACACCTTGAGCCTGTTCGAGCGCACGAACCTGCCCGATCCTGCCCGCACATACCGGCGCTATCCCCACGAGAATTCCGGCGGCCAGCGCCAGCGCGTGGTCATCGCCGGCGCTCTCGCCTGCCAGCCTGACCTGTTGATCCTCGACGAGCCCACCACAGCTCTCGACACGACGACGGAGATGCAGGTGCTCAAGCTGGTCAAGGATCTGCGCGACCGGCTGGGCGTTGCCCTTGTCTACATCACCCACGATCTGACGCTGACCAACTACATGTGCGAGAACGTGCTGGTCATGCTGGATGGCAAGGTTGTCGAGCGTGGGCGCACGGCGCAGGTGTTCGAGGCTCCGACGACGGCTTACGCCAAGAAGCTGGTCGCCGCCATCCCGCGCGTCGATGCCCCGGCGCCGGTGGCCCAGGCGAGCACCAGGACCGGAGCGGCGTTGCTCGATGTGCGCAATCTGACGTTCCGCTACGGCCGGAGCTGGTCGCTCAATCCCTTTGCGCGGCGGACCATCGACGCGCCGGCGGTCGACGATGTTTCGTTCAGCGTGCCGGCCGGCGGCACGGTCGGACTCGTCGGGGAGTCCGGCAGCGGCAAGTCGACGATCGCCAACGTCGTCGTCGGACTGCTGACACCAACCTCCGGCACCGTCACCTTCGATGGCCAGGACGTCGGCTCCGTCGACGGCAAGCGGTCGGCGGACCTGCGGCGGCGTATCCAGGTCGTGTTCCAGAACCCACTGTCCTCGCTCAATCCGCGTCAGCAGGTAGAGACGATCCTGACCCGCCCCCTGCAGGTCTTCTTCGGCATCACGGGCGGGCCGGCCCGCGACCGGGCGGCGGAGCTGCTGGAGCAGATGGAGCTGTCGCCAGATCTGCTGCGCCGCTATCCGCGCCAGCTTTCCGGCGGGCAGCAGCAGCGGGTCGCAGTGGCGCGCGCCTTCGCGGCGAAGCCGGACCTGCTGCTCTGTGACGAGATCACCTCGGCGCTGGACGTGTCCGTGCAGGCTCAGGTGCTCGCCCTGCTCAAGGACATCCAGTTGAAGACCGGCACGGCGTGCCTGTTCATCAGCCACGACCTCGGCGTCGTGAAGCAGGTGTGCGACGAGGTGGCGGTTCTGCAGAAGGGCAAGCTGGTGGAAAGTGGACGCCCGGCGGATGTCTTCGCCGCACCGTCCCATCCCTATACGCGTCGTCTCATCGCTGCGGCATCGAGGCGCGAGGATTACGAGGACATCGCCTCCAGGCAAGACGCTGCCGCGCCTGCGCTGGAAATGGCGAGCTCCACACCCGGGAAAGGCCAGACATGAAAATTCTCCAGGTCACCGACGTCCACTTCGTTCCGGCGGGCGAAACGCTGCACGGTCTCGATCCGAGAGCGCGGCTCGATGCCTGCATCGCCGACATCAATGCCCATCATCAGGACGCCGCCATGTGCTTCATCACCGGCGACCTCGCGCACGCCGGACAGGTCGGCGCCTACGAGAACTTGAAGGACTGTCTGTCCCGCCTGAAGGTTCCTTATGTCGTGATGGTGGGCAATCACGACTCTCGCAAGGATCTGCTGTCCGTGTTTCCCGATACCGCGGTCGACGAGAACGGCTTCGTGCAGACCGTCGTTGATCTCGAGGTCGGCAGATGCATTCTGCTCGATACCGTTCTTCCCAATGCCGGCAAGGGTGAGAACTGGGGCGAGTTCTGCGAGCGCCGCGCCGCCTGGCTGGAGGCACGTCTGGAGGAGGCGAGGGGGAGACCGATCTTCCTCTTCCTGCATCATCCGCCGTTCGACATCTCGCTGCCGAGCCTCGACAACATCCGCTTGCGCGATACGGGTCCGCTGACGCGCGTCCTCTCCAAGGCGTCCGGCATCCGCCACATGTTCCTCGCCCATGTCCACCGCCCCGTCTCCGGCAGTTGGCGGGGTATACCGTTCTCGATCTTCCGCGGCACGAACCATCAGGTGCCCTTCGATCTCGATACCATCTCGCCCGTTCCGAAGAGCCACGAGCCGCCCGCCTATGGCGTGATCTTCCTGACGCCCGAGTCCGTGGTCATCCACGCCCATGACTACCTCGACCGCTCCGCGCTACCGCTGCCGGACACCGCCCGCAAGATCGGCAACGCAAAGTCGTAGGGCGCGTGCTGCCATGACAGAGCGGCCCCAGTTCCTCATCGTGGTCTTCGACGGTCTGCGCCTGGATATGGTGTCGGCAGAGCGCATGCCGAACCTCCATCGCTTCATGAAGGAAGGGGTCTCGTTCCCGCACTCCCGCTCGGTGTTTCCCGCCTCGACACGCACCAACGCCGCGGCGTTGGCGACAGGGGCCACCCCGCGGCGCAACGGTATCATGCACAACATGTACTACGATCCCAATGTCTTCCGGGATCGCATGTTCCGTCCGAACAGCGCCACCGACATCGCGGCGGGCATGGCGGCCTACAGCGGTGCGCTGCTGGACACGCCTGGTCTCGCCGACGTGGTGACCTCTGCCGGATTGAAAGTCGCGACGCTTTTCGGCGGGTCCTGCGGCACGGCGCGGCTTACCGATCCGCGCGCGCCCGAGCGCGGCGCGATCAACCTCGGCATGATCGGCTGGGAAAACGCATGTCCGGCTCCGTTCGTGGCGGAGCTGGCTCGTGAGTTCGGCCCCTTGCCTCAATCCGGCCGGCCGGATGTCGAGGTGTCGCGCGTTCTGACCGACATGGTCGTCGGCGCCGTCCTGCCGCGTCAAAGACCGGACATCACCATCGTCTGGTTCACCGACCCCGACCAGACTCATCACTATCTCGGCGTCGCGAGGCCGGAGATGGCCACGGCACTCGCCAGCGTCGATCGGCAGTTCGGCCGTCTCCTCGCCTGGCGATCGCAGGCAGGGCTCGACGAGCGGATGCAGGTCATCGCCATGTCCGACCATGGCCACCTCAACACCAAGGAGCGGATCGACGTCAATGGAGCGGCGGGCCAAGCCGGTCTCGTCATAGGCGATCATCTCGGCAATGAGATCGACTACGCCGGCTATACGTCCTACTGCGGTGCGATCAAGGTCCGCGATCGTGACCCCGCCCGCATGACGGCCATGGTCGAGTGGCTGGCGCGCCAGCCCTGGTGCGGCATGATTTTCACGGCCGGGGGCAATGGCACGGAGGGCGGCGTCGCCGGGACCATCGATCATGCGGCGGTGCTGATTGACCATCCACGCGCGCCCGACATCTATTTCATCATGCGCAACGACGATGCGGTCTACGGCGATGGCGTCGTCGGCAGCTGCTACTATAACGGGCGCTACCCTGCGGGTGGCGGCACGCATGGCGGCCTCCACCGCAAGGAGTTGCAGACCGTTCTTGCCGCGCAGGGCTCGCACTTTCGGAAGGAATGGGTATCGCCCTTTCCGGCAGGTATCATCGATGTCGCGCCGACCGTGCTGCATCTCCTCGGGCTGGCGAAACCAACGCGGGCTGATGGCCGGGTGCTGGCGGAGGCGTTGGCGGCACACACGGGGCCCCTCCCGCAGCCGGAGAAGGGGGCTCTGTCGGTCCGTCACGCCGGCGGTCTGCAGCGCCTCGAATATTCGCGCGTCGGTACAACCACCTACCTGGATGCCGGATGGGTGGAATGAAGAGTAAGGCATCGGGATGCGGCGAAGGCTGTCGCCGCAACGGAGGCTGACATATCCTCGCACGTGATCGCCGTCGTGCTCGCTGCGGCACTGCTCCATGCCTGCTGGAACGCTCTGGCCAAGGGGCGCGTCGGTGGCGATCCGTTCATCGGCGCCGTCGTCATCGCGATAGGGGCGGCGGTGGTATCTCTGGCCACGTTGCCGTTCTCGGGATTGCCTGATCCTGCCAGCTATCCGTTCGTCGGGGCGTCGGGCATCATCCATGTCGGCTATTTCGTGCTGATCGGCGCCTCCTATCGCCATGCCGATTTCACGGCCATCTACCCGCTGATGCGCGGGGCGGCTCCCCTCGTCGTTGCGGCTTTCGGTCTCCTGCTCTTCCAGGAGGCGCTGACCCTGCCGTTGCTCGCGGGGACACTGTTCCTGAGCGGCGGCGTGATCGGTCTTGGCGCCCAGTCGATTCGCAGCGGCGGCTTGGCGGCCAAGGGCCTCGCGATCGCCGCGGTCAACATCGCCATCATCGTGATCTATACGCTAGTCGACGGCTACGGCGTGCGGCGGTCGGGCAATCCCGTCGGCTATGTCACGCTCATGATGGCGCTAACCGGCGCGATCCTGGTCGGTCTCATCGGCTGCTATCGTGGCCGCGATCTGCTGCGCATGCTCCTCCGGCAGTGGCATATCGGCCTGGTCGGCGGTGTCATGGCGATGCTGTCCTATGGTGCGGCACTGTGGGCCATGACGCATGCCCCGATCGGGGCGGTTGCGGCCTTGCGCGAGACGTCCGTGCTCTTCGCCACGATGATCGGCGTCGTGTTCCTCGGTGAGCGGCTCGGCCTGGCGCGCCTCGTGGCGACCCTCGCCATCTTCGCCGGTCTGGCCTGCATGCGGCTGTCGTGACGCACGACGTGTGGCGTTATGGCAACTGCCGAGAGCCTCAGTCGGCAATCCACTGTTCCGAGTGATTATCCAAACCGGCTACGGTCGCGGAACTTTCACAGGCCGAGTCTCCCGAAATCTCGAATATGATGGTGGCCGGTTCGAGTCTCGTCGGGGTGGGGGCGGCGGTGGCTGCCGGCGCGGTCGGCTTGCGCCATGTGCGACATTATAGGCGCGCCGGCCCTCTTCGTTTGACAGTTGGGGCGGCGGAAGCCATCGGAGTAGCGCGTGGGGCAAAGCACGGGATGCTGATCGTGGCCACGGAGCTCTTGCAAGCGGGGCGACCGAACGAGGGGCGGCTGCCGCTCGTCGCCACTGGCGCCTGGACGGCCGAGCAGGCCCATGTCCTGGATGCGCGCATCTCGCAGGTGCTGGAGGGTGTGGCCGGCGGGACGCTGCTCACACTCGATATGAGCGGCGTCCAGGAGATCGATACGTTCGGCGCCTGCCTCTTGCAGCGCCTGCAGCGCCGCTGCCGCGGGCGAAACGTCGGGCTCACGGTGCACGGGCTGCCGCAGCGCTTCGCCGCGCTCGTCGATGAGATCGCAGCAGCCAAGGTCACCGGCGGTGTCGCCCGCCGGCCACGCACGCTGAAGGCGGTCATCGATCACGTCACGCGGTCAGCCATGAGCGTCGGCGGCGATTTCAGGAGCTTCATCAACCTGCTGGGGGCCGTCGGTTTCGCGCTCATCGGCATTCTCAGGCGACCGCGGAGCTTTCGCATCACCTCCACGGTCCACCAGTTGGACCGCGTCGCGTGGCGCGCGGTGCCGATCATCCTGCTGATCACCTTTCTGATCGGCGGGATCATTGCGCAGCAGGGCTTTTTCCATTTCCGCAAGTTTGGCGCCGATCAGTACGTCGTCGACATGGTCGGCATTCTCGTGCTGCGCGAGATCGGCGTCCTGCTGGTCGCCATCATGGTTGCCGGCCGCTCGGGCAGTTCCTACACCGCCGAGCTCGGCTCCATGAAGATGCGCGAGGAGATCGATGCGCTGCAGACGATGGGTCTCGATCCCGTGGCGGTTCTCGTCCTGCCCCGGATCATCGCTCTCGTCGTGGCCCTGCCGATCCTGACGTTCCTGGGATCGATGGCGGCGCTCAGCGGCGGTGGACTGGTCGCCTGGTTCTACGGCGAGATGCACCCGAACATCTTCATCGCGCGCTTGAAGGACGCGATATCGCTGACGCACTTCCAGGTCGGCATCATCAAGGCGCCGTTCATGGCGCTCGTCATCGGCATCGTGGCCTGCATGGAGGGCCTCAAGGTCCGCGGCAGCGCGGAATCCCTCGGACTTCAGACGACGGCCTCGGTGGTGAAGTCCATCTTCCTGGTGATCGTGCTCGACGGGCTTTTCGCCATGTACTTCGCGTCGATAGGAATGTGAGGCATGGTGCAGCAGGCGGGAGAGCCGATCATCGAGGTGCGGGATCTGGTCGTGGGATTCGGCGACCATACCGTGCTTGATCGATTGTCGCTGGACATCCGGCGCGGCGAGGTTCTCGGCCTCGTCGGCGGCTCGGGCAGCGGCAAGACGGTGTTGTTGCGCACGATCATCGGGCTCGTGCCGCGACGGGCCGGTACGATCAGCGTGGCGGGCAAGGACTGGGGGGCGATCTCGGACGAGGAACGCCGCGCCACGGAGCGCAGATGGGGCATTCTCTTCCAGCAGGGCGCCCTGTTTTCCTCCCTCACGGTGCGCGAGAACGTGCAGTTTCCGATGCGCGAGCACCTCACGGTCGACCAGGAGCTGATGGACGAGGTGGCTCTGGCCAAGCTCGCCATGGTGGGCCTGAAGGCCAAGGACGCCGAAAAGCTGCCCTCGGAGCTGTCCGGGGGCATGACCAAACGCGTGGCGCTCGCGCGTGCGCTCGCCCTCGATCCGGATATCCTTTTTCTCGACGAGCCGACGTCCGGCCTCGATCCGATTTCCGCAGGGGATTTCGATGCGCTCATCAGAACCCTGCAGCAGACCCTCGGTTTCACCGTGCTGATGGTGACGCACGACCTGGAAAGCCTGCATACTATCTGTGATCGCATCGCCGTGCTGGCGGAGGGAAAGGTGGTCGAGACCGGAACGATCGCCACCATGGTCGCCTCGGAGCATCCCTGGGTGAAGGCCTATTTCCGGGGCCACAGGGGGAAGCTCTTCCAGCATCGTATCACCAGCCAACCCAGATGAGCCGTACACAATGGAAGTCCGCGCGCGCTACACATTGATGGGTCTGTTCGTGCTCGCCGTCTGCGCGGCGGGCTTCTGGTTCGTCCATTGGCTGGAAACCGGTGGCGGCCTGGCGGATCGCGTGACCTACCGCGTCCGCTTCGAGGGGCCGATTGCCGGATTGCTGAAGGGCTCGGCGGTGCTCTTCAACGGTGTTCGCGTCGGCGAGGTCACTGCGACCAGGCTCGAGGCGGCGAACCCGAACGGGGTCATGGTCGATGTCGCGGTCGACCAGACGGCGCCGGTCAGGACGGATACGAAGGCGGAGATCGACTTTCAGGGGCTCGCGGGCGCGCCCGTCGTCTCGCTGCTCGGCGGCTCGCCCGGTGCGCCCTTGCTCGCCAAGGCAGAGCCGGCGGCGAGGGTGCTCACGGCGGAGAAGGATTCCGGACAAAGCCTCACGCAGGCCGGACGCGATGCCCTGCGCCGCATCAATGCCGTGGTCGGCGAGAACGCCGGCCCGCTGCGCAATGCGATCGCCAGCATCGAGAAGTTCGTCGCGGCGCTGGCCCGCAATGCCGACAAGGTCGATCCCATCCTGGCTGGCCTCGAGCGTCTGACGGGGGGCGGTGCGAAGCCGGTCGTGCGCATGTTCGACCTGCGCGCCGCCACGACTATCCCCGCCTTGAAGGCGATCCCCCCGGGGCAGCTGCTCGTCCCGGAGCCGAGGGCGCTCGCCAATTTCGAGAGCGAGAAGATTCTCGTTCGCGGGGCGGACCTGACCAGCCTCGAGAATGCCCGCTGGCCGGACGTGCTGCCGCGCCTCCTGCAGGCCCGCATCGTGCAGAGCTTCGAGAATGCGAAATTCCCGCGTGCCCTGGGGCGTGCGCCGGATGGTGCCCCCGCGGACTTCCAGTTGCTGACCGAAATCCGCCGCTTCGAGATCGCCGAGGATGCGGCGCCCCGCGCTGTCGTCGAGCTGGCGACGAAGGTCCTGGACAAGGACGGCAAGATCATCGGCACCAGGGTTTTCAAGGCGGAGAGGCCGTTGGCGTCGCGCGAGCCACAGGCCGCGGTCGCGGCGCTCAACGATGCCTTCGCGCAGGTTGCGACGGAGCTGGTGACATGGACCTGCGCCAGCATGTGACTTGTGGCCAGCGGTCGACCCCGGCGCGGCCTGGCCCGGCTGCCATGTTGCGCGGCTGAGAGATCTGATA
>JAGRKR010000186.1 GCA_020442225.1 Hyphomicrobiaceae bacterium
CGCGACACCTTGCGGGACGCCGCACGCTTGTGCGTCACGCCCTGCTGGGCCGTGCTCATCAGGATCGGCTGCGCCGCCTTCAGCGCGACCTCGGCAGCCTGCCTGTCGCCGCTGGCAATCGCCTCCTCGACCTTGCGCACGAAGGAGCGCATGCGCGTACGGCGGGCCTTGTTGACCTCCGTGCGTCGGGCGATCTTGCGGGTTTCTTTCTTGGCCGAGGACGTATTGGCCATCTCACGAGGCTCCTTTGCTGGTACAGACCTTGCAACACCGCAAACGGCCGATCTTTTGACCGAGATCGCTCGAGGTGCCGTCAGTTGTCGGTGGCATCCCTTCGGCTGCCGGCGCGATGCGGCTGGGACCGATGGGCTGCAACAAATGAAAAAGCCCCTCGCGCGCAGAGCGCCGAGCGGCGGATGGCGAAAGCTATACCTTCGGGGCCTGCTCTGGTCAACAAGGTCATTCTTGGCCGCGCCACCCCGAAACTACCCAAGACTTGCTTGAGGATGGATTAGCATGGCGAGAAACTTCCATGAGCTGTACTCCGAGGCAGAGTTGCCCCTGCCTTCTGCGCGCTCGACAGGGTTCGTCTTCGCCGTCGTGGCGTTGATCGTCGCCCTGATCTTTCGCAGGCACTTCTGGGTGCTGATGCCGGCTCTCGGCGCGGCGGGCGTGTTCGCTGCGACGGCCCAGTTCGCCCCGCGTCTGCTGGAGCCGCTCAATCGCGCCTGGTTCCGCTTCTCCATCCTGCTCAGCCGGGTGATGAACCCGGTGGTCATGTTCGTGCTGTTCGCCGTGGTCATCGTGCCGGCCGGGTTGCTCATGCGCCTGTTCCGCGACCCGCTGCGCAGCCGGCGCGCGAAGGAGCGCTCCAGCTACTGGATCGAGCGCGAGCCGGACCACGGCTCCTCCTCCATGCGCAATCAGTTCTGATCAGGCCTGCGGCGCGCACCGGTCCCGAGCCCAGCTCTGGCCCTTCGTGAATGACCGCGAGACTCTGGAGTGGCGAGGCACGTGCGCAAGGAAGCGGCTTTCCGCATCATCAGCGTCATGATCGGGCTCGGGGCGATCCTCATCGCCCTCGAAGTGGGGCTCCGCGTCCTGCCGACGACATCGGTGGCCTTGCGGCTGCCGGTCGACGCGGCCCATCCAATCGCGCGCTTCCCCGCCGACATGGCCTGGCGGTCTTCCGTTGGATGGGACTTCAAGAGCCCCGTCGAAGGCCGCACGAACAATGCCGGGTTCGTGCACGCCGAGCCCTATTCCGCGCACGGTCCCCGCCCTCTCGTCGCCATCGTCGGCGACTCCTTCGTCGAGGCCATGACCGTCCGACATCAGGACTCCCTGCAGGGTCGCCTGACGGCGGCGATTGGCGGCCGCGGTCGCGTCTACAGCTTCGGCATGTCGGGAGCGCCGCTGTCGCAATACCTCGCCTGGGCCGATCATGCCGCCCGCCACTATCGCCCGGATCTTCTCGTCGTTCCCATCATCGCCAATGATTTCGACGAGAGCCTGCTGGCCTACAAAGTGGCCAAGGGCGGTCACCTCTACGGCGGCTTTCACTACTACGAGCAGGCACCCGACGGCCAACTCGTGCTGAGGCTGGTTCCCTACACGCCGTCTCGCATGGTGGCCGTTCTCCGCGCCTCCGCTTTGGCGCGCTACCTCGTCTTTCATCTCAAGGCGCACAAGCTGCGTCTGGCCGACCTGACCGCAGCACTGTTCGGCCGCGACACCGCGGTCGCAAAGGTCAGCCCCGCCGAAGCCCGCCTCCGGCGCATCTTCGAGCCAGCCTTCTTCGAGAGCTGGCCGGAGCGTCAGGAGCTGGCGCAACGAGCCACGCTGGCGTTCCTCGACGCGCTGCCGCAGCGGGCCAGGCTGGCGCCCGCTCAGATCATCCTCGCGGTCGACGGCCTGCGCACGGCAATTCTGCTGCCCCAGCTCGACGCCCAGGCCAAGGCGAGCTTTTTCGGCCGCATGCGCACGTTTTTCACAGTCGAGGCGCGCAAGCGCGGCTATCGGGTCGTCGATCTGGATCAGGCATTCCGTGCGCACGTCGCCAAAACGGCACAACGTGTCGAATTCGCGCACGACTACCATTGGAACGCGGCGGGCTATGGCGTCGCGGCACGCGAGATCACCATGACCGCCCCCTGGCAATCGCTGTTCGGCGCACCGCGAACGACCACCGGACAACGGTAAACGCGGGCACACGGCCCGACGCCAGTCGGACCCTATCGAGAGGGCCGACGACAGGCCCAAATCTGGCACCCGTCTTGCTCTCATCCTGCTGAAGCTCAAATCTGGACGAAGCCGAAACGATCGACACACACGCTCAGGAGCACGCCATGCTATCCCTCGTCGGGGAACTTTTCGCCTACATGAGCGCACGCAAGAAGTGGTGGCTCTTCCCAATCATTTTCGTGCTGGTGGTCGTCGGCGGCCTGCTCGTACTGGCGCAGGGCTCGGCCATCGCTCCGTTCATCTACACCGTATTCTAGGCATGCGAACCCGCCTCGCCGGCCCACGCGTCCGGCCGGGGCGGATGCCGCACTCCGCCCCACGATAGACAAGGCAGGCAATCATGCGAGTTCTGGGCATCTCGGCCTTCTACCACGACAGCGCGGCCGCCCTGCTCATCGACGGCAAGGTGGTTGCCGCCGCTCAGGAGGAGCGCTTCACGCGTCGCAAGCACGACGCCCGCTTCCCCGAGAACGCCATTCGCTATTGCCTGGACGAAGCACGGCTCGACCTCGACGACATCGATCACGTCGTGTTCTTCGAGAAGCCGCTGCTGAAGTTCGAGCGCCTGCTCGAAACCTATCTCGCCAACGCCCCGCGCGGCTTCGCCTCGTTCCGGGTGGCGCTGCCGGTCTGGCTCAAGGACAAGCTGTTCCAGAAGCCGGCCCTGGTGAAGGCGCTAACGCCGTTCGCGCGCTCCGGCAAGGTCGAGGACAAGCTGCTCTTCGCCGAGCATCACCAGAGTCACGCCGCCTCGGCCTTTTTCCCCTCGCCGTTCGAGGAAGCCGTGGTGCTGACCATGGACGGCGTCGGCGAATGGGCGACGACCTCAGTCTCCATCGGTCGCGGCAAGACCCTCGAGATGGTGCGCGAGATCCACTGGCCGCATTCCCTCGGTCTGCTCTACTCGGCCTTCACCTACTACACCGGCTTCAAGGTCAACTCGGGCGAGTACAAGGTCATGGGCCTCGCGCCCTACGGCGAGCCGCGCTACGCCGACCTCATCCTCGACCGGCTGATGGACCTGAAGCCTGACGGCAGCTTCTGGCTCGATCAGCGCTACTTCGACTATGCGACGGGCCTGACCATGACCACGCCGCGCTTCCACGACTTGTTCGGCGGCCCGCCGCGGCGGGCCGACGACCGCCTGACGCAGCGCGAGATGGACCTCGCGGCCTCCGTGCAGAAGGTCACCGAGGAGGTGATGCTGCGCATGACGCGCGACCTCAGGCGCACCTACGGCATTCCCAACCTCTGCCTCGCCGTCGACCTCGCGCTCAACTGCGTCGCCAACGGCAAGGTGCTGCGCGACGGCGCCTTCGAGC
>JAGRKR010000187.1 GCA_020442225.1 Hyphomicrobiaceae bacterium
TACATCGTCAACGGCCAGAAGATCTGGACCACGCTCGGCCACTTCGCCGACTGGATCTTCTGCCTCGTGAGGACAGATACGAACGTCAAGAAGCAGGAAGGCATCTCCTTCCTGTTGATCGACATGAAGACGCCGGGCGTCTCGGTGCGTCCCATCATCACGCTCGACGGCGAGCACCACGTGAACGAGGTCTTCTTCGACAACGTCAAGGTGCCGGTCACCAACCTCGTCGGGCAGGAAAACAAGGGCTGGGACTACGCCAAGTTCCTGCTGATCAACGAGCGCTTCGGCATCGCCGGCGTCGGCCAGTGCAAGGAAGAGCTGGCGCGGCTCAAGGAGATGGCCCAGACGGAGCGCAAGAACGGCCGGCCGCTGATCGAGGATCCGCTCTTCGCGGCGCGCGTTGCCCGCTGCGAGATCGACCTGATGGCGCTCGAGCTCACCAACATGCGCATGCTCGTCGCGGAGCAGCAGGGCGCCAGCGCCGGCCCGCTCTCCTCGATCCTCAAGATCCGCGGCACCGAGATCCAGCAGAAGCTCGCCGAGTTGCAGATGGATGCAGTGGGACCCTACGCCAACCCCTGGATGCCGGAGGCCCTCGACGCCACCTGGAACGGCGAGCCGGTCGGCCCCGACTACGCCGCCCCCAAGACGCCGAGCTATCTGGACAAGCGCAAGACGTCGATCTATGGCGGCTCCAACGAGATTCAGAAGAACATCATCGCCAAGGCGGTGCTCGGCCTCTAGCACGCCGGAAGGACGGACATGGACTTTTCCTACAGCGAGGAGCAGACGCTCCTATCCAACAGTCTTCGCAAGCTGCTCGAGGATTCCTACGACGCGGACAAGCGCCGGAAGATCGCGGCGAGTGAACGGGGCTTCAGCGACGAGGCCTGGACCCGCTATGCCGAGCTCGGCCTGCTCGGCCTGCCCTTGCCCGAAAGCGCGGGCGGCTTCGGCGGCACCGCCATCGACACCATGATCGCCTCCGTCGAGCTTGGCCGGGCGCTGGCGCTCGAGCCCTTCGTCGCGACTGTCGTCATGGGCGCGGGCGCCATCCGGCTCGCAGGCTCGCCCGAGCAGCAGGAGGCCTTGCTCCCCGCCGTCGCCGAGGGCAAGCTCAAGCTCGCGGCGGCGCTCGGCGAGCCGCAGGCCCGCTTCGATCTCGACGACGTGTCCACGACGGCGGCGAAGGCTGGCGCGGACTATGTGCTCAACGGCCGCAAGGCGGTCGTGCTCGGCGGCGACTCTGCGGACAAGCTCGTCGTGTCGGCACGAACCTCGGGCGGCGCCACCGACCGGGCGGGACTATCGCTGTTCGTGGTCGAGGCAAGCGCCGCCGGCGTCGTGCGACGCGGCTACCAGCTCGTCGACGGGCGGGGCGCGGCCGAGGTGACGCTGAGTGATGTCAAGGTCCCCCAATCGGCCCGCCTCGGCGCGGAAGGCGGCGCCTGGCCGGTGATCGAGCAGGTCAGCGATCTCGCCATCTCCGCCCTGCTCGGCGAAGCCATTGGCGCCTGGGAGCGGATCAACGAGCTGACGCTCGAGTACCTGAAGACCCGTCAGCAGTTCGGGCGCACCATCGGCCAGTTCCAGGTGTTGCAGCACCGCATGGTCGATCTCACGCTCGAATACGAGCACGCGAAGTCGCTCGTCTATCTCGCGGCCATGGAGGCGGACAGCACCGCGGCGAGCCAGCGAGGCCGGGCCATCGCGGCCGCGAAGTTCTTCGTCGACGACAAGGGCCGCCAGTGCGGCGAGCACGCCATCCAGATGCATGGTGGCATCGGCATGACGCAGGAGTATGTTCTCTCCGACTACGTCAAGCGACTCGCCATGATCAGCCACACGCTGGGCGATAGCGACCACCATCTCGCCCGCTTCGCGCGGGCCTCGACGGGCAAAGCCTGACGTTTCAGCACTCCATCGGTGTGGCGTCCGGACAACCGGGCGCCGCATCCTCGCGATCTTTTACAACCAGGAAAGAGGGAGCCCTCGTATGCCACTCATCGACGTCAAGACCGAGATCACCGGCAACGTCTGGAAAGTCGTCAAGAAGGTCGGCGACAAGGTCGGCGAGGAGGAGGAGATCCTCATTCTCGAGTCCATGAAGATGGAAATCCCGGTGTCCTCGCCCGAAGCCGGCACGCTCAAGGAGCTGCTGGTCGAGGAAGGTGCGACCGTGACCGAAGGCAGCGTGGTCGCCCGCGTCGAGGTCTGATCGGCGCTACCTGGGCCAGCCCGGCCGCCCTGGCCGGGTCGTCCCGGGGGCCGGCGTCGTAGAGCGCCTGCCGCAACCGCGATGCGCGAGGAGAGGTCGATGGTGGACAATACCAAGCGCTTTGACGGGCTTGCCGACGTCTACGACCTCAATCGTCCCGATTATCCAGCAGCCATCATGGAGCGCCTGGCGGCCATGGTGGCGTCGATCGAGGGCCCCCGGTCCTGCCTCGATGTCGGTTGCGGCACGGGGATCTCGACGCGTGCGCTCGCGCGCGCGTTGCCGGGCTGGGCGATCGTCGGACTGGAGCCCAACGCCGACATGCTAGCGCGCGCGACGGCAGCGTCAGGCGCCCTGCCGGCAATCCGCTACCTCGAGGGACCGGCCGAGACCTTGCCGACAGGTGATGCGACGCTGAGCCTGCTGACAGCGGCCCAGGCGCTGCACTGGTTCGATCGTCCACGATTCTATGACGAGGTGAGCCGCACCCTGGTGCCCGGCGGCCTCCTGGCCATCCTCTACAACAACCGGAAGACTGCCGAATCCAAGGCCCTGCAGAGCATCGAGGACGCGCTCGAGGGCGCCAATCCCGCCTATTCGCGCCATTACCGCGACCTGCCGATCGCCGATGAGCTGCGCGCCTGGCCGGCCTTCCGCGACGTCGAGGTTCACGAGCACACGTGGATCCGCCAATCGACGCTCGACGCCTTCGTCGATTATTTCCTCTCCCGCTCCTTCTCGAAGCCCGTGGCAGAAGCGCGCGGCAAGGAGGCGACGCGCCGCCTGTTCCTCGACGCCGCAGCACCCCATGCCGAAAACGGCATGATCGCCGTGCCCTTCGTCACCGTGCTCACCACGGCGCGCAGGCGTTGAGCGCAGGGGCAGGCCGCGAACGAAGGCGCGCGTCTGCCGATCGGCCGCGACGGCGAGCCTCTGAGCTTCTCGACATCACAGCGGCCAGACGACGAGCAGGAGCGGCAGCGACACCGCCACGATGATGATTTCCAGCGGCAGGCCCATGCGCCAGTAGTCGCCGAAGCGGTAGCCGCCGGGTCCCAGCACCAGAATATTGTTCTTGTGGCCGATCGGCGTGAGGAAGGCGCACGACGAGGCAATGGCGACGGCCATGAGGAACGGGTCGGGACTGACACCGAGGGCCTTGGCCATGGCCATGCCGACGGGAGCGGCAATGACGGCCGTCGCCACATTGTTCAGGACATCGGACAACGTCATCGTCACGACCATGAGGAGCGCAAGCGCCACCCAGGCAGGCGCGCCAGATGTGAGCGCTAGAAGTCCGTCGGCCAAGCGTGCGGTGCCGCCCGATGCCTCCAGAGCCGCACCGATCGGGATCATGGAGCCGAGCAGGACCACGACAGGCCATTCCACGGTCAGATAGACCTCGCGCCCGCCGACGAGACCGAGCGCGGCATAGCAAAGTACGCAGGCCGCCAGGGCCACCGAGAGTTTCAGCAGACCTGCGGTCGACAGCACGATGGCGAGCACGAAGAGGCCGGCGGCGATGGCGGCCTTCGAACGCTTGGTGATCACGAGACCACGGCTCGCCAGCGGCAGAGAACCCGTCCACTCGATGATCTCGCCCTGGCGCGTCTCGGGCGCGAGCAGAAGCAGCACGTCGCCCGCCTCGACGACCAGCTCGCCCAAACGCTGGTGAATGCGCCGGCCGCGGCGCGATACGCCGACGAGCGAGCAGTTGAAGTGATAGAACAGGCCCGACTGGCGCACGGTGCGGCCTTCGAGCCAGGCACCGGGCGGCACGACGACCTCGACGAGCGTCAGATCCTCGAGCGCGGCCTTCTCCTGATGCTCGGGCAGGAGATACTCGAGGCCGAGCTCGCTCATGAGCTTGTCCAGATGCTCGGCTGCCGCCTCGATGACCAGGACATCGCCTTCGGACAATGTGAGCGCCGGCGTCCAGACCGCGTGGCGCAGGCCCTTGCGTACGACGGCCAGGAGCTCCGAGCCCTCGTCCCGCAGCCGCTTGGCAATGGCGCTCGCGGTCTCTCCGATCGCCTTCGAGCCCTCGGTGACGCGCACCTCGGCGATGTAGTCGTGGAGATCGAAACCGGACTGGCTGGCGATGCTGCCGCGTCCGGCGGGGATCAGTCGCCAGCCCACGAGTGCGACAAAGACGAGCCCTGCCAGCGCTGCCGCACCGCCGACCGGGGCGAAGTCGAACATGCCGAAGGGTTGGCCCAGCGCCTTCTCGCGAAAACTCGCGACGACGATGTTCGGCGGCGTGCCGATGAGCGTGACAAGACCGCCGAGGATGGTCGCGAAGGACAGCGCCATCAGGGTCAGGCCCGGCGGGCGCTTGGCCTTGGCGGCGGCCTGGAGGTCGAGCGGCATCAGCAGCGCGAGCGCGGCCACGTTGTTCATCACGGCTGAGAGAGGCGCCGCGATGGCTGACATGAGCGCGATGTGCAGCGGCACCGGGCGATCGCGGGCGGTCAGGAAACGGCCGAGCTGATCGACGACGCCCGCATTGGTCAGGCCGCGCGAGACGATGAGCACCAGCGCGATGACGATCGTCGCCTCGTGGCCGAAGCCGTCGAAGGCCTTCTCGGCGGGAACCACGCCGAGAACGAGTGCGGCCACGAGCGCGCCGAAGGCCACGAAATCGTAGCGCCAGCGTCCCCAGAGCAGCAGGCCGAGCACGGCCAGCAGCAACACGAACAGAATGGTTTCCTGATGGAGCATGGACCCCATCATATCCGATCGCTAGCGCGATGATCTCCCGATCGGAGGCCGGCCCGCCAGAAAGGGCGGGCGGCTCGCGTCATGCGAAACGGGCGTTGATGGCCGCAAGTTCCTTCGAGCCGGGGCAAAGCTCGCTCATGGGCACGCTGTTGAGCGGCCGGTCCGCAGTGCCGAGCAGGCGGTGCAGGTCCTGCTCGCCCTCGTCGATGTAGAGCAGGCCGGTGGCGACCTCCCCGGCGTTGTTGCAGCGCCTGATCATGGCGAGCGCCTGATCCGGGTCACGCGGATCATAGTCGGCATCGAGCTTGCTGAGGCGCACGCGAGAGCCGTCGTGCATCGACACGTCGACCGTTTCGCCAGCGGCGTAGTCGACCTCGATCTCCTGCATGGCGGGCACGTAGTCGAGGCGGCCGAACATGTGGTTGTGGTCGCGCACCCACTCGTAGCTCTTGGTCGAGGTGGTGTGATTGTTGAACGTCACGCACGGCGAGACGATGTCGAGGAAGGAGAAACCGTTGTACCTGAGCGCCGCCTGGATGAGTGGCACGAGCTGGCTCTTGTCGCCGGAAAACGAGCGCCCGACGAAGCCCGCACCGAGCTGGATCGCAAACTGGCAGAGATCGATGGCGTCGAACACATTGGCATCGCCCTTCTTGGAGGGCGAGGACTTGTCGTTGGTCGCCGAGAACTGCCCCTTCGTCAGGCCGTAGCAGCCGTTGTTCATGACGATGTAGGTCATGTTCAAGCGTCGACGCACTGCATGGCAGAACTGCCCGAGACCGATCGAAGCCGTGTCGCCGTCGCCGGAGACGCCGAGGTAGAGCAACTGGCGATTGGCGAGATTGGCCCCCGTGGCGAGCGACGGCATGCGGCCGTGCACGCTGTTGAACCCGTGGCTCTTCGAGAGGAAGTAGGTCGGCGCCTTGGACGAGCAGCCGATGCCAGAGAGCTTGACCAGCCGGTGCGCCTCGATGTCCAGCTCGAAGCAGGCCTCGATGATGGCGCCCGTGATCGAGTCGTGGCCGCAGCCGGCGCACAGCGTCGACATCGAGCCTTCGTAGTCCCGGCGCGTCAAGCCGAGCGCATTCTTCTTCAGCGCCGGATGATGGGCCGTTGGCTTGGCGATGTAGGACATCTCAGGGTCTCCCGACTGTCTTTGAGCGCGCGGGCCCGGGCCTCGCGCCGCATTCCTGCTATTCCGCGGCGGCCGCCGCCTTGCCGCCGGCCAGATGCGCGCGCACCCCCTGCCGGACGAACTCGGCCGTCATGGGCATGCCGTCGAAGTTGAGCATCGGCACCAGCTTCTCGGCGGCGATCCCGCCCTCGATCATGAGTAGACTGCGCATCTGCCCATCGCGGTTCTGCTCGACCACGAACACGCGCTCGTGCGCCTCCGCGAAGCGACGGACCTCATCGCTGAACGGGAAGGCCTTGAGCCGCATGGCGTTGACGCGAACGCCGTCGCGCTCGAGGAGATCGAGCGCTTCCTTCACCGCTGGCCGGGTCGCACCGAAATAGATGATGCCGGTGGTGGCATCGTCGTGGCGCATCTCGATCTCCGGCTTCGGCACCAGTGCAGCCGCCGTCTCGAACTTGCGCGCCAGCCGTTCCAGCACCTCGGCGTGAACATTGCCGTCCTCGGTGTAGCGGGCATTGGCATCGTGAGAGGTGCCGCGCGTGAAATAAGCGCCCATGCTCTCGTGCGTGGCCGGGATCGTGCGGTAGGCGATGCCGTCGCCGTCCACGTCCTGGTAGCGCCCCCACGGCCGCCCCTTGGTCTTGGCGAAGGCCTCGAGCTGCTCACGGTCGAGCAGCTTGCCCCGGTCGTGCCGGTAGCCCTCGTCCCACTGCAGGGCATCACACAGCCAGTCGTTCATGCCGATATCGAGATCGCTCATGACGATGACGGGCGTCTGCAGCTGATCCGCCAGGTCGAACGCCGTCGGGCTCATGGCAAAGCATTCGTTGGGATCGGCCGGGAACAGGAGCACGTGCTTGGTGTCGCCGTGCGAGGC
>JAGRKR010000188.1 GCA_020442225.1 Hyphomicrobiaceae bacterium
CGAGGACGATTTCTCCAACCTCGGCGACACCTCGACGCTCGCCGAGCCGGCCGTGGTCGAGGACCTGATCAGCAACCGGCAGAACAAGAAGGCCTCGGCTTAGCCTGACGTCTTTCGCTCGCTTTGCCCCGGACGATCCGTTGCGGTCGCCCGGGGCGGTCTTTCGGCCCGCGAGCGGGCGCGTTGCGCAGATTCCAGTTGTCGGCGCCCACCGTCGGGGGCACCATCGCGCGATTTCGTCGCTCATCCCTTCCAGGAGATCACCCGTGCAACTGTTGTTCTCGCCGTCGTCGCCGTTCGTCCGCAAGGTCCTGCTGGTTGCCGCCGTCAAGGGGCTCTCGGACAAGCTCAAGGAGCGCAAGACGGATACGACATCGAACGATCCGGAGCTTGCGCGCGTCAATCCGCTCGGCAAGATCCCGGCGCTGGCGCTCGACGACGGCACGACGATCTACGACAGCCAGGTGATCTGCGAGTATCTGGACAGCCTGGCACCGAGCCCGAAGCTCTTCCCGGACGGGGCGGCGCGCTGGCCGGCGCTGACGCTCGGCGCGCTCGCCGATGGCATCCTCGAGGCGGCGTTGCTGATGGTCTACGAGGGGCGTTATCGGCCCGAGGGCATGCGGGTTCAGGCCTGGGTCGATCGTCAGCAGTCGAAGATCGACCGTGCGCTCGCTTATCTCGAGGCGAAGGGCGCGCCGGCCGGCATCGACTACGGCACCATCACGCTCGCCTGTGCGCTCGGCTATTTGGACTTCCGCCACGGCGGCAAGTGGCGCGCCGGCCATCCCAAGCTCGTGGCGTGGCTCGACGCGTTCGCGGCGAAGGTTCCGGCCTTCGACGCCTCGAAGCCGTCGGGCTGAGCGCGCACCTTCGCCTTGCCGCAGGGCGTGCGGCAGGGCACTCTCCAGGCTTGGCGTGCCTCAGGACGGCATGTGTCGGTGTAGCATTCAGTGTGAAAAGGCCGTGCGGTGAACGTCCCGCTGAAGATCGGCCATAGCGCCTGTCCCCACGATTGCCCCTCGACGTGTGCGCTGGACGTCGAGCTGCTGGACGATGGCCGCATCGGTCGCGTGCGCGGCTCGAAGGAGAACGACTACACGGCGGGCGTCATCTGCGCCAAGGTCGCCCGCTATGCCGAGCGACTGCACCATTCCGAGCGGGTGACGCATCCGTTGCGGCGCACGGGCCCCAAGGGCTCGGGCCAGTTCGCGCGCTGTAGCTGGGACGAGGCGCTGGATCTCACGGCCGAGGCCTTTCTCGCCGCCGAGCGACGGCATGGGCCGGAGGCGGTCTGGCCGTACTATTTCGCGGGCACTATGGGCCTCGTCATGCGCGACGGCATCGAGCGTCTGCGCCACGTCAAACGCTACTCGCGCCAGTTCTCGACCATCTGCACGACACTGGCCTGGACCGGCTTCGTCGCCGGGACCGGGCGGCTCGCCGGTCCCGATCCGCGCGAGATGGCCAAGGCGGATCTCGTGGTGATATGGGGGACGAACCCCGTCAACACGCAGGTCAACGTCATGACCCATGCCATCCGGGCCCGCAAGGAGCGCGGAGCCCGCATCGTGGCGATCGATGTCTATCGCAACGGCACCATGGAGCAGGCCGATCTGGCGCTCTGCCTGAGACCCGGCACCGACGGCGCGCTCGCCTGCGCCGTGATGCACATCCTGTTCCGCGACGGCTACGCGAACTGGCCCTATCTCGAGCGCTACACGGACGCCCCGCACGAGCTGGCGGCGCACGTGGCGACGCGCACGCCCGACTGGGCCGCAGGAATCACGGGGCTGTCGGTCGACGAGATTGAGACCTTCGCGCGGATGATCGGCACGACGCCGCGCAGCTATTTCCGCCTCGGCTATGGCTTCACGCGCTCGCGCAACGGCGCCGTCAACATGCATGCGGCGCTGTCGATCCCGACCGTGACCGGCGCCTGGGAGCACGAGGGCGGCGGCGGCTTCCACAACAACGGCGCCATCTTCCGCTGGAACAAGACGATGATCGAGGGGCTCGATGCGCGCGACGAAAGCGTGCGCGTGCTCGACATGTCGCGCATCGGTCCCATCCTGTGCGGCGACCGCTCGGACCTCGGCGCCGGGCCGCCGGTCACCGCCATGCTGATCCAGAACATGAACCCGGTGCAGGTCGCGCCGGACCAGCGCTTGGTGAAGCGCGGCTTCGCCCGCGACGATCTCTTCGTGACGGTGCACGAGCAGTTCATGACGGCGACGGCGCGCATGGCCGACGTCGTGCTGCCGGCGACGATGTTCCTGGAGCACGACGACGTCTACCAGGGCGGCGGACACCAGTACATTATGCTCGGCCCGAAGCTGCGCGAGCCGCCGGGCGCGTGTCGCTCCAACCACCAGGTCATCTCTGGGCTCGCCGAGCGGGTCGGTGCGCGCCACCCCGGCTTCGACATGACGGCGCGTGAGCTCATCGACTGGACGCTCCAGGCCTCGGGCTGGGGGACGCTGGCGGAGCTGGAGACGAAACGCTGGATCGATTGCCAGCCGGATTTCGCCGACTCGCACTATCGCAACGGCTTCGCCTACCCCGACGGCAAGTTCCGCTTCAAGCCGGACTGGGCCAACGTCCCGGCGCCGAGGCGCCACGATTGGGGCATCGCCGGCGACATGCCGTCCCTGCCGGACCATTGGGACGTCATCGAGCGCGCGGATGCCGCGCATCCCTTCCGCCTCGCCACCAGTCCGTCGCGCCACTACCTCAACTCGAGCTTCAACGAGACGCCGACCAGCCGGCGTCTGGAGGGAGAGCCGACCATCAAGCTGCACCCCGACGACCTCGCGGCACTCGGCCTCGCCTCGGGCGACCCGGTGCGCGTCGGCAACGAGCGCGGCGAGATCCGCCTCCGCGCCGAGGCCTTCGACGGCGTGCAGCGCGGTGTCGCCATCATCGAAAGCATCCCGCCGAACGAGGCCTTCGCCGACGAGGTTGGCCTGAATACGCTGACCAGCGCCTTTCGCGTGCCTCCCTTCGGCGGGGCGGCGTTCCACGACAACCATGTATGGGTCAAAGCGGCATGACAGTCGAAGCAGCGGAGAAGCCGTCCGAGGAACTGGCCGCGGGCTGGCGGGATGCCAGTCCCTTCGATCTGGCGAGCACGCGCACGACGCTGTTCGAGGCGCTGCTCAGTGCGGCGCGCCGTCATGGTCGCAAGAAGATCGTGCTCGAAGACCCCGACCGGATGCCTCTCACCTACGGGCGGCTCGTGCTGGCGAGCCTGCTGATCGGCAAGAAGCTCGCGCCGATGACGCGCGTGAAGGAGAACGTCGGCGTCCTGCTGCCCGGCGTGCAGGGCATGGCTGTGACGCTGTTCGGGCTCACCGCCTACGGGCGCGTGCCGGCGATCCTAAACTTCACGGCGGGCCTCAAGAACCTGCGATCGGCGGTCGCCACGGGGCAGATTTCCGTCCTCGTGACCTCGCGGCGGTTTCTCGAAGCCGCCCGGCTCGACAGTGTGGTCAGCGACCTCGCGGCCGGACCGTCGGAGAGCGAGCCCGCGCTGCGCGTCATCTATCTCGAGGACATACGCAAGGGCATCACGTCCTGGGACAAGGCAAAGGCCGTAGCCGCCGCGGCGATGGCCCGTCGCATCCATCGCCGGCATCGCATCAAGCCGGACGACGCCGCCGTCGTGCTCTTCACGTCCGGCACCGAAGGCGCGCCCAAGGGCGTGGTTCTCTCGCATGCCAACCTCATCGCCAACGCGCGCCAGATCTATCAGCACGCCGGCGGCGCCATCACGCCGGCCGACACGCTCTTCAACCCGTTGCCGCTTTTCCATTCCTTTGGTCTCACGGCCGGCCTGCTGATGCCGATCCTCAACGGCATCAAGGCGGTGCTCTACCCGAGCCCGTTGCATTATCGCGAAATCCCGAAGCTCATCCGGGCCACACAGGCGACATTCCTGCTCGCCACCGACACTTTCCTTCAGGGCTATGCGCGCGCCGCCTCGCCCGGCGATCTCGACAGCGTCCGCAACGTCGTGGCCGGCGCCGAGCGCGTGAAGGAGGAGACGCGCCGCCTCTGGGCCTCGACCGGAGCCGTGATCCTCGAGGGCTATGGCGCCACCGAATGCGCCCCAGTGCTGGCCTGCAACCTCCCCGGTGACAACCGCCCGGGCTGCGTCGGCCGGCTGCTGCCCGGCGTGCGCGCCCGCCTGGAGCCCGTTCCGGGAATTTCGGACGGCGGGCAGCTTCTCGTGTCGGGGCCGAACGTGATGGCCGGCTATCTGCTCGACGGCCAGCCGGGCGTCCTGCATCCGCTGGTGGACGGAGTCCACAACACCGGCGACATCGTCAGCATCGACGAGGACGGCTTCGTCACGATCAAGGGGCGCGCCAAGCGCTTCGCCAAGCTCGGTGGCGAGATGGTCTCGCTGGCAGCCGTCGAGACGATGCTGTCGGAGGTCTGGCCGGGCGCCAACCACGTCGTAGTCAATCTGCCCGACCCCCGGAAGGGCGAGCAGCTCGTGCTGGTCACCGAAAAGCCCGACGCCGACCGTGGCGAGCTCATGGCGCATGCCAAAGCCCAGGGCTTCCCGGAGCTCTGGGTGCCGCGCGTGGTGCTGGTCGTCTCGACGATCCCGGTGCTGGGGTCCGGCAAGATCGACTACGTCGCGACCGCCGAGCTCGCCCGCCAGATGCGACCGCTGCTCTGACGGCAGCATCTCCCGCGCCATCTGCCCGGCGCGGTGGTGGAAGGGCGTCTCGTGCGCGGATCGGTCGGCGATCCTCGCAACAAACTCTTGGATCGCGCGTCCTGTGCGGCCGGATCCTCGACCACGGAGGATCATCATGGCCTGGATCTACCTGCTGCTCGCTGGTCTCTCCGAGATCGTCTGGTCGTACCTGATGAAGGTCTCGCAGGGCTTCAGCCGGCCCGGCGCCACGGTCGCCATGCTGGCGGCGATGGTTGTCAGCTTCTCGCTGCTCGCCGCAGCCATGCGCACGCTTCCGCTCGGCACGGCGTACATGATCTGGACGGGGATCGGCGCCGTCGGAGCATTTCTCGTCGGTGTGCTCGTGCTCGGCGAGGCGGCAACCCCGCTCCGGCTGACCGCGGCGGCGCTCATTCTCGGCGGCATCGTGCTGATGGGCCTGGAATGACATCGCCCGTGTTGGACAGGGATGGACAGGTGTAACGGGCGGTTGCCTTGCCGTCGGCGTCAGAGCGCCCCGACCCTCTCGAGGGCCTGGCGAACGTCCGCGACGCCTTCGGGCGGCAGCGGCGCCTGGGGTGGCAGCGGCGCGCCGACCGCATAGCCCTGCAGCTCCAGGCCACCCTTGATCGAGGCGGCGAGATTGTATTTGGCGAACACCTGGTTGATGCCCCAGAGCGCCTTCTGCAGCTCCATGGCAGCCTGCCACTCGCCACGGCGGCAGAGCTCGTAGAGCGCGACGCTCTGCTTCGGCACGATGCAGGCGGGACCGGCCATCCAGCCCTTGCCGCCGATCAGCATCACGCAGGTCGGGATGTGCGCGGAGGCGGAGAAGACGTCGAGGCGGTCCCCCACGCGGTTGATGATCGAGAGCAGGCGTCCCGTGTTGTGCGAGGCGTCCTTGATGTAGCCGATATTGTCGATGCGGCTCAGCCGATCGATGACCGGCAACGACAGGTCCGAGCGCTGGAAGTTCGGGTTGGTATAGAGCACCACCGGCAGCGTCGTCGCCGTGGCGATGGCCTCGAAATAGGCATGGACGCCATCGTCGGAGACCGGGAAGTACGCCTCCATGATGGCCAGGATGCCGTCGCAGCCGAGTGCCTGCATCTCACGCGTCTGATGCACCGCCTCGGCGATCGTGGTGGCGGCGACGCCAGCGACGACCGGAACCCGGCCACGGGCCGCCGCGACCACCACCTCGACGACGCGGCGGCGCTGCGGCCACGTGAGATAGGCGAACTCCCCCGTCGAGCCGAGTGGCGTGAGGCCGTGCACACCTGCGGCGATGAGGTCCTCGCACAGCCGCGCGAGCACGTCGTCCATGATCTCACCGGAGGTGTGGACGGGTGAGACGAGATAGGGAAAGACGCCGTGGAAGCGACTGGCCGTCATGGACGGTTCCTCCGCCTGTGCGCGCTCGCAGCCATCGGCGCCGCGCGAAGTGCGGCAGCACGCCGTGGCGCTCTGCGGACGCCGCGGGCTGGCTAGCTCAGCTCTTTGATGCGGAAATTCAGGCCGCCCTTGGGCGTGAGAGTCACGGTCGCGTTCAAGGGGGCCGGCACCTGTCCCACATACTCCGGCTGGAAGCGGCGCAGCAGCATCGACAGCGCGAGCGTGTTCTCGACCTGGCTCATGGCGCCGCCGATGCAGCTCCGCTTGCCCGCGCCGAACGGCAGGTACGAGTACTTCACCCGCTTCTTCATGCCGTCGCCCATGAAGCGCTCCGGACGGAACTCCTCGGGCGACTCCCAGAAGCGCGGATTGTGGTGCGCGCCATAGCTGAAGACGATGACCTTGTCGCCCGGGCGGATCTCGGTCTTGCCGATGGTGTCGCGCTCGGAGGCGATGCGGATGAGCGACCAGACCGGCGGGTAGAGCCGCATGGTCTCCTGCACGACGGCGCGGGTATAGGCGAGCGCCGAGTAGTCGGCCGCGGTCGGCTCGCGATCGCCGTAGACCTCCTCGCCCTCGCGCCGGATGCGCGCCGCCGTCTCCGGGTGGACGGAGGCAAGGTAGAGGGCGTAGGCCAGCGTCAGAGCCGTCGTCTCGGTGCCGGCCCACAGATACTGCTTGATCTCGTCGATGGCCTGCTGGCGGTCGAACTCCGGCATATTGGGATCGTTTGCGGCGTCCTCGATCATGGTGAGCAGCGTGCGCTCGCGATGCTCGCGGGCATTGGCGGCCATGACCAGAGGGGGAATGGCGCCCCAGGCCTCCATCGCCTTTGCGGCCTTCTCCTCCTCGACGATCTCGTTGCCGTCGCCGGAGAGTTTGCGCTGGCGAATGGATTTGTGATTCATCACGTCGGTGTAGGTCTTCACGTACTTGAAGACGACGTGCGGATTGAAAGGCATGTCGCGGTCGAACAGGGCCTTGCAGATCATGTCGGCGGCGAGCGTCCAGGTCTGCTCGACCATCTCGACGGTGTCGCCCGACTTCGCGAGCTCGCCCCAATGCTCCATCTTCGAGCGGATCGCCATCAGGAAGTAGGGGATGTACTCGGCGAACATGTCGGGGTGGAAGGCAGGCTGCTGCGGCACGCGCACCTTCTGCCAGAGCGCGCCGTCATGCGTGATCATGGACTTGCCGAACACCGGCTTCAAGCCGTCGAAATACTTGATGTAGGAGTCGGCCTTCGTCACCAGCACGTGCTTGAAGTGGTCGGGCTCCGTCAGCAGGATCAGGCGCTGAGACTGCAGCTTCACCGGGATGGCGCTGCCGTAGCGCTCGCCGAGCTGCATCAGGATCTGCATCGGGTTGGCCGGCCCCTTGAGGAGCGGCGTCAAGGTGAACCAGATGCTGTTCTCTTCGCCGAGGGCCTGCACGTGGGAAAGATCTGACATGGCTGCTCTCTTTCAGCAGTTCTCTGGCGGGCTGTTGCGCCGCGCTTCACCGGGCTCGATAGCCCGATCGGGTGTTGCAGGGCTACCTGCCCCGCCGCTTCGAGTGCCGGCCGGCCTCATCGACGCCAAAATGGCCGTTACAACTTTCACGTCAGCAAGCGCGCCGTTTTTGTACCGGTAACCTTGTCCTTCTGACCCCTATAGATTGGGCGGACCCCGTAGGTCCATGCGGTAAAGGCTCACGCTACAATTTGGCGCGTTTAACCACGCGTTGATACGCCATCCGAAGTCAGCGGCGGTACGAAAAGTCGTGAATTCTCGCTTTTGTGACCGGAGCGCAACACTTGTCCGTCGACGAGGCGAGCCGCGCCCGTGGCGAGCAGCCCGACGGCGAACGGATAGAGCTTGTGCTCCGCGGTGAGGATGCGCGCCTCGAGTGCTGCGGGATCGTCACCCGGAAGCACGGGGACCGCCGCCTGGGCGATGATCGGTCCGGCATCCATCTCCTCGGTCACGAGGTGCACCGTGCAGCCCGAGATCGTCACGCCGGCATCGAGCGCTTGGCGCTGGGGCTCCAGTCCCTTGAACGACGGCAGCAGCGAGGGATGGATATTGAGCATGCGGCCCTGCCAGCGCGCCACGAACGGGGCGGACAGGATGCGCATGAAGCCGGCGAGGCATACGAGGGCCACGCCCTTGGCAGCGAGCAGCGCATCGACGGCGGTGTCGAAAGAGTCGCGGGAGGCGTAGGCCTTGTGATCGACGACGGCTGTTTCGATCCCGGCGGAGCGGGCGTGTTCGAGACCGGCTGCCTGCGGCCGGTTCGATATGACGATGGCCACCTCGGCGGGATAGTCGGGGCGGCGCGCAGCCTCGATCAGGGCCGCCATGTTGGAGCCCCGTCCCGAGATGAGAATGGCGATGCGTACCTTCGACATGGCCTGCCAGTCCGTATCCGACGCTGATGCGGCTCGTCTAGCATGCCGGTGCGGGGGCAGCCAGGGTGCCGGTCACGCTTTCCGGCGGTCGTCGATGCGTCGCTCGAAGCCCATCGCGGTCTCTGGCGGCGCGGGGCACCCTCGTCGGTCACGGGACGGGCGGGACCTGAAGTCGTCACGGCTTGACCTGCCGCAAGGCTTGCCGGTGCTTCGGTCCTTACGCTTACGAAATATCGTAACGAAGGGAGCTCTGCCGATGAATCACCGGCACCGCAAGACACTCCATGCGCTGTTCGCGCACCCCGTGAGCCACAACATCAACTTCAAGGACGTCATGCACGTGCTCGAGGATCTCGGGGCGACCGTCGACAACAAGTCCGGCAACCGCGTCGGCGTGTCGCTCAATGGTCATACGGCGGCGTTCACCCACGTGCATCACGATCTGCCGATCAACGAGGTCAACCAGATCAAGAAGTTTCTCGTCACCTGCGGTGTGGACCCGGCCAACTATCCGCTCTGACAGGCACGGCTCGCGAGGCCGGTGGGCGCCTGTGC
>JAGRKR010000189.1 GCA_020442225.1 Hyphomicrobiaceae bacterium
GGCGCGCCACTGCGAGAACGCGCTGGCGGTCGCCACGTGGCTCGAGGCGCACCCCAAGGTCGCCTGGGTGCAGTATGCGGGGCTTGCGAGCAATCCGTTCCATGCCCTCGCCAAGCAACTCTGCCCGAAGGGCGCCGGCGCCGTCTTTACGTTCGGCGTCAAGGGCGGCTACGACGCCGGCGTCAAGCTCGTGTCCGCCGTCAAGCTGCATTCGCACCTCGCCAACATCGGCGACACGCGCTCGCTGATCATCCATCCGGCCTCGACCACGCATCGCCAGCTCACCGACGTGCAGCGCACGGCGGCCGGGGCGGGGCCCGATGTCGTGCGGCTCTCGATCGGCATCGAGGACAAGGACGACATCATCGCCGATCTCGAGCAGGCACTGGCGCAGGTCTGAGGCCGGTCCGGCGTCGAGCATGCTCGCGCGGCGCTCAGCGCTGCCGCCGTCCCTGACGCACGAGGCTCGGCTCCGCCAGCAGCAACGGCCAGGCTGGCGGCGCCGTGATGCCGCGGCGGATGGCGGCCAGCGGCGCTTTGTCGTCGAAGGCAACGCGACCGCCGTTCTGCTGGACGCCGAGGCGGCGCCAGAGCGTGGCGAGGTCCGGAGAGACCGGTTGCCCGCGCATCATCTTGTAGAGGTCCTGGAACACCGTCGTGCCCGTCGCGCTGTCGGCAGTGGTGAGCGTCCGTTCGATCGACCATGTGTCACGCAGCGTGCCGCCGGCGTTGTGGATGGCCCGCAAGGCGTGCTGCACGCCGAGCCGGTTGGCGGTCCTGCGGCGGATCTCGATGTCGGCGAGCAGGAAGTAGAGCGCGCCGCCCCAGTAGCGGCGATTGTAGCTCGGCGTGTCGTCGAGGCCCTGATCCTCACTCTCGGGCAGGCCGAGCGGCATTTCCGTCATGAACTCGCTCCACGCGCGCCGGGCGGCGATCTCCTGGGACTGGGCGTAGGCGACCCATTCGACGTAGGTGGCCATTCCCTCGTGCAGCCAGAGGTGCTTGTCGTCGTGATCAGGAAAGGCCAGATGGGCCAGCTCGTGCACCAGCGTTGTGTCCGTTTGCAGCGTGCGGGCGTTCGTGCGGCTGCCGAGCGTGATGCGGATGCGCGCGTCGGGATCCATGTTGGCGGCGCCCTCGACGATATCGTTGCCGTCGACGGCCTTCAGCTTGATGCGCACGTCGCGAACCGGGAAGCGGCCGAAGTAGGTCGTGACCGCGCGCGCCGAGCGCAGCACCCAGTCGACGAGCACGCCCTCGCCGACCTCGAACTCGCTCGGGCTGAAGACAAGGCTGATGCGGGCGCCGGCATAGCCGATGTCGCGCACCACCCGGCGCTCGAGCGGCGCGGCATCCGACGGGGGCTTTTCGGCCGCGCTGGGGCCGATCACTGCCAATGCCGCCAGGACCGCAGCAAGAATCCAGAGTCTTGCCGTTCGCATCATCCGTCGCATGAACCGTTGCTGTCCGCCAGCTGCGTCGCGTGCACCGGGACGGCATGGGCACGACGTGTGCTGAGCGGATATCCGCAGCGCTGGGCTCCGCCACTCGCATCGCCCGTCGCGACGACGCAGGCGGCTGGCCCCGTTCGATCAGGCCGTAGTCGGAACAGGGGAATGTGGTCGGAGTGCGGCACCGGTCGGAGCGCGACGGCGCAAGCCGTCGCATGCCGTCGCTCCTCGCCTCAGCTCTTGGCCTTGACGTAGCTGCCGGGCGCGTCCTCGATCACGCCGAGCTTGGCGCCGGGGCGCCGCGAGGCGATCTTGCCGCCGGAGTGCCCGCCGAGCCATTTCGCCCAATCCGGCCACCAGGAGCCGGGGTGCTCGCTGGCGCCCTCGATCCAGGACTCGAGCGTGGCGGCGCGATGGTCGTTGGTCCAGTGCTGGTACTTCACCTTGCCCGGTGGATTGACGACGCCGGCGATGTGGCCGGAGCCCGCCAGCACGAACCGCACCGGCCCACCGAGCAGGCGGGCGCCGATGAAGACCGATTGCGCCGGGGCGATGTGGTCCTCGCGGGTGGCGAGCTCATAGACCGGGAGTTTCACCTTGCTCATGTCGATGCGGACGCCGCCGACCTGGAGCTGCCCCTTGGCGAGCTTGTTCTCGTGGTAGAACTCGCGCAGGTAGTACTTGTGATTGGCGGCCGGCATCCGCGTCGAGTCCTGGTTCCAGTAGAGCAGGTCGAACGGGAACGGGTTCTTGCCGAGCAGGTAGTTGTTGACGATGTAGGGCCAGATCAGGTCCTTCGGCCGCATCATGTTGAAGACGGTGGCCATGCGGCTGCCGTCGAGGTAGCCGCGCTCCGACATCATCTCCTCGAGCGACTTGAGCTGGGCGTCGTCGATGAAGACGAGGAGATCGCCGGCCTTTGAGAAGTCGATCTGGGCAGCGAGGAAGGTGGCGCTCTCGAAGGGCTCGAGCCCGCGTGCGGCGCAATACCCGAGCGTCGTGGCGAGCAGCGTGCCGCCGACGCAGTAGCCGAGCACGTTGCACTTCTCCTCGCCGGTCTCGCGCTTGACGGCGTCCGCCGCGGCGAGGATGCCTTCCTTCATGTAGTCCTCGAACGTCTTGTGCGAGAGACGCTCGTCGGGATTGACCCACGACACCACGAACACCGTGAAGCCCTGGTCGACCGCGAACTTGATGAAGGACTTCTCCGCCGTGAGATCGAGGATGTAGAACTTGTNNGTTGATCCAGGGCGGCACGATCAGCAGCGGCCGCGCGAAGGCCTTGTCGGTCGTCGGCGTGTACTGGATGAGCTGCAGCACGTCGTTCTGGAACACGACCTTGCCGGGCGTGACGGCGATATTGCGACCGACCTCGAAGGCGCCGACATCGGTCTGGCTGATCTTCAGCAGATCGCCCGAGCGCTCCATGTCGGCCGCGAGATTGTGCATGCCCTTGACGAGGTTCTCGGCGTTGCTCTGGAGGGTTTCGCGCAGCACCTCGGGGTTGGTCAGGGGGAAGTTCGACGGCGACAGCGAACTCGTGATCAGCCGCAGATAGAACTCGGCCTTCTGCTTGGCGCGCTCGTCGAGGGTGTCGGTGCGCTCGAGCATGGTCTCCGACCAGCGCGACGACAGCAGGTAGGCCTGCTTCAGGAAGTCGAAGTAGTGGTTCTCGGTCCACTCGGGATCGCGGAAGCGATTGTCGCCCGGCTCCGGCTGGATGACCGGCGGCGTCGGCTGACCCATCATGCGGCGGAGCGAGGCGTTCCAGAGCTCGGCGTAGCTCTTGACGAGGCTGCCCTGGGCCTCGGCGAGGCGGGCAGGATCGCTCGCCCAGTGGCGCGCGATATCCGTGACGGTCTTGGCAGCCTCGGTCAGCTCCGTGGCGTTGCTGTAGGGGCCCATCTTGGCGTCGGCGCGCTCGAGATAGGTGGCGATCGCGCGCGAGGATTCCTCCCACAGCCGCAAGAGGTTGCGAGCGAAGGCCTCGGGATCGTTGATGGTGTAGTCGCTGCCGAAAGGCGGCGTGGTCTTGCTGCCGTCGCCGGATCGAGCGGTCTTCGAGGTCTCTTTCTGCATGCGATCCTCGCTTGAACTGCCTTCTGGAGCGCTACCACAAGGCGGCCTGATGCGTCAGATGTTTGTTGTAGTTCTGCCACCTTTTGATGACAACGTGCCTAAAGACGCAGGAATCAGCTAGTAATTTGCCGAGTTCAGGGGCAGGCCGGTGGCGAGATTGAAGGGACGCGGGATCGTGCATTCGTCGGCAAAGGCACCGTGGCTCGTGCGAATCGGGGCGCTGATCGCTCTCGCCGCCGCATTGTCCGGCTGCGCCAGCGACTCGAGCTATCCGACGCTTCCCGACCTGGCCCGCATCCCGCAGAAGTTGCTGACGCCACAGGAGCAGAAGCAGGCCATACGGGAGTTGTCCGAGCAGAAGGACACGGAGCGGGCGGCGGCGATCAAGAAGATCGAGACGACGAAATAGCCGTCCGGGCCAGGGATGTCGGCGCACGCCGCGACCCGCGACGATGTTGCCCGCTGAGGCATCCCTCCGGAATTGTGCTATAGAGTGTGATCTTCGCAGTACCTGCATGTCGTGCGGCGCGGCGCCGGCCGATCGCATCTTGCGCCCGTCTCGCACGGGCGTCGGGTGATCACAGCACATCGCCAGCGCGCGACGCGTGCCACCTAGGCGGGGCCTCGCCCGAGTCCTCACCGTCACCGAACCGGGAGCATGGGCCAACGTGAGCCAGGAATTCCATCGCATCAAGCGCCTGCCGCCCTACGTCTTCGCCGAGGTCAACCGGCTGAAAGCGAGTGCGCGGGCAGGCGGAGCCGACATCATCGATCTCGG
>JAGRKR010000190.1 GCA_020442225.1 Hyphomicrobiaceae bacterium
GCCGGGCGGCTCGTCGTCGGGCTCGGCGGCGGCCGTCGGCGCCGGCATGGTGCCGCTGGCGCTGGGCACGCAGACGACGGGCTCGGTCATCCGGCCCGCGGCGTTCTGCGGCGTCTACGGCATGAAGCCGACCTACGGCCTCATCCCCCGCAAGGGTGTGCTCAACCAGTCGGAGAGTCTCGATACCGTCGGCGTTTATGGCCGCTCGATCGACGATATCGCGCTCGCCGCATCATGCCTTTCGCTCTACGACCCGCGCGATGCCGCGTCGTTCCCGCGCAGCCGCCCCGATCTGCTGGCCATCTCCCGGCAGGAGCCGCCGCTGGCGCCGAGCTTCGCCTTCGTTCGCACGTCGGCGTGGCGCCTGACGGAGCCCGCGACGAGGGATGCGTTCGCGGAGCTGGTGGCGGCTCTCGGCGAGCGTTGCGACGAGGTGGAGCTGCCGTCCGTCTTCGACGACTTCGGCGATTGGCAGCGAACGATCCAGGGGCCGGAAATGGCCCGCAGCTACGGCCCGCTCTACGATGCCGCGCCAGACAAGCTCTCGGATCATCTCAAAGAGCGCATCATCGAGGCCCGGCAGATCACGGGCGTCCACTATCTGAAAGCGAAGGCGCATGCCGAGGTGCTCTACAGCGGTCTCGAGCGCATCTTCGAGCGCTATCATGCGATCATCACGCCGGCCGCACCCGGCCCGGCGCCGAAGGGCATCGATACGACGGGCGATCCGATCTTCTGCGCGCTCTGGACGATGACCGGCGTGCCGGCGGTATCCTTGCCCTTGCTCGAGGCCAACGGCCTGCCGATGGGCGTGCAACTCGTCGGCCCCCGGCGCGACGATGGACGTCTGTTGCGCACCGCCCGCTGGCTGGAGCGACATCTGACCCAGGCGACCGGCTGAGGCATTCGACCGGTCGAGACGACTGGAGGAGGAGGACCAGAATGTTCGATGCTTTCGCCGCTCTGCTGGGGCTCGCGCTCTTCGCCATATTCTCGGCGATCCTCGTCTGGTGGGTCGGCTCGATCGCGCTCGGGAGCGTGCTCGGGATCACCATCGTCATGGTGGCCTACGATTTCTGGCTGGAGATTTTTCGCTCCGGGCCGAGTGCCTGACGGAACGCCCGCGCCGCCTCCGTGAGGACGGCGACGCGCTACTTGCGGTGCGTCGGTGCGGCGTCCCCGAATGCGGCCTTGATCAGGCCGGGCAGGCGCCGCCACAGCGTCACCGTCCGCACCAGATAGAACAGCATCAGCGCCAGCCAGAGGCCGTGATTGCCGATGATCGGCATCAGCATCAGGACGATGACCACGTAGATCGCCACGCTCAGCAGCATCATGTTGCGCATGTCCCGCGTTCGCGTCGCGCCGATGAAAATGCCGTCGAGCTGGAAGCACCACACACCGAGCACGGGGCCGAGCGCCGCCCAGGGCAGGTAGCGGCGGGCGGCCTCGCGCACCTCGGGGCTCGTGGTCATGAAATCGATGATGGCCGGTCCGGCCGCGATCAGCACGAGGCCGAGAAGCACGCTGATCCCGGCGGCCCATAGGGTCGAGACGATGGCGGCGCGGCGGAAGCGATCGTAATCACGCGCGCCGATCGACTGGCCAACGAGCGCCTCGGCGGCGAAGGCGAAGCCGTCGAGCAGGTACACGCTCAACATCAGCAGATTGTGGAGCACGGCGTTGGCGGCCAGCGTCAGGTCGCCCGAACGCGCGCCCTGCGCGGTGAAGAAGATCAGCACGAACTGCACCGCGAGCGAGCGCACGAAGATGTCGGAGTTGACGGAGAGCACGCGCTTGAGCTCGTTCGGCTCGAAGATCGCCGGCAGGCTCCAGCGCGCACCGCGTCGCCGCAGCTCCGCGATGGCGAGGACGATGCCGAGAGCGAGTGCCGAGAGCTCTGCGATCAGCACGGCCACGGCGACGCCGGTCACGCCCCAGCCGAGCCCGATCACGAAGACGATGGCGAGCAGGATGTTGAGGCCGTTGAGGAAGAGCTGGATCAGGAAGGCGCGTCCGGCGCGGCCGAGCCCGATGAACCAGCCGAGCAACGCATAGTTGGCGATGCCGGCGGGCGAGCTCCAGATCCGGATGTCATAGTAGTGGCGCGCCGTCGACTCGACCGCGGCTGAACCATCGAGGACCGCGAACGTGACGGCGGCGATCGGCGTCTGCAGGACGACGAGCAGGAGGCCGGCGGTCGCCGCGATGGCGAGGCCGCGAAAGAGCATGGCCGCCGTCTCGCTGGCATCGCCGCGCCCGACGGCCTGCGCCGTCAGGCCGGTCGTGCCCATGCGCAGAAAGCCGAAGCCCCAGTAGACGATGTTGAAGATCACGGCGCCGATGGCGACGCCGCCCATCAGGGCCGCATTGCCGAGCCGGCCGATGACGACGGTGTCGACGAAGCCGATGAGCGGGGTCGTCGTGTTGGAGAGGATGATCGGGATGGCGATGGCCAGCACATGGCGATGCGTCAGGGCGGCGCGCAGGTGCGGTCGTGATGGACCGGCGGCCTCAGTCATGCGGCGAACCCGTCGACATGGGCCAGGTCATCTCACGGTGCCACCTCAGCGCCGGCGATCGCCGTCGCGCCCGTCGTCCTTGCCGCCGGCAAGCCTCAGCAGGCGCGCTATGATCCAGATCGGAATGACGATGACGGCGCCAAGCAGGAAATAGCGGAAGGCCCACTCGAAGGTCTCGAAGCCCATGTCGTAGATGCGATGGACGATCAGCACCAGTCGGCTGTAGATCTCGCTGGGCCCGATGCCGAGAGCTGCCAGTACGATGCCGACCACGACCGACATCACCACCAGCTTGATGATCGTCGCGAGTGGGCTGCCACCCAACAACCGTCTGAGGTCCACGGCTCTGCTCCAGGTTCTCTGATGCGCGCGACCTTCTGCTAGCACACAAGGATGGCGCTCGCGAGGGGCAGTTTCTCCGTGCCCGGCCTTGTCAGTCCGCCCGGCATGCGACAGGCTCCACGCCGACCGGCCCAGCCGGGCGAAAGTTCAGTTCTGTAGAGGGGTGCCACGTGCAGGGGAGGCCGCCTGAAACCGGTCCCGGCACGCTGCGCCGGCAGGCACGGCGTCAGAGTGACGTCACCGCCACCGCAGCCGCAGCGGCGACCGTGCCTCTGCCCGAGCCGTTCGCCGGCTGGTTCGCCGCGCGCGGCTGGCAGCCGCGTCCCCATCAATTGGCGCTCGTAGAGGCCGATCGTGCCGGGCGATCCACGCTGCTGATCGCGCCGACGGGAGCCGGCAAGACGCTGGCGGGCTTCCTGCC
>JAGRKR010000191.1 GCA_020442225.1 Hyphomicrobiaceae bacterium
GGCGGCGAGATCGAGGTGCTCGGTTATCGCGGCATGAAGGAATACGAGATCTCGTTCGACGGCTTCGAGGTGCCGGCCGGCGCGCTGCTCGGCGGCGCCGAGGGGCAAGGCTTCAAGCAGCTCATGTCGACGTTCGAGTCCGCGCGCATCCAGACGGCGGCCCGCGCCATCGGAGTCGCACAATCGGCGTTCGATCTCGGCCTTCGCTACGCGCTCGACCGGCAGCAGTTCGGCAAGCCGATCTACGCCTTCCCGCGCGTCTCCAACAAGCTCGTGATGATGGCCGTCGAGATCATGATCGCGCGTCAGCTCACCTATTTTGCCGCCCGCGAGAAGGACCAGGGCCGGCGCTGCGATCTCGAGGCGGGCATGGCCAAGCTGCTTGCCGCCCGCATCGCCTGGGCCTCGGCCGACAATGCCGTGCAGATCCATGGCGGCAACGGCTTCGCGCTCGAATACCCCGTTTCCCGCGTGCTGTGCGATGCGCGCATTCTCAACATTTTCGAGGGCGCGGCGGAAATCCAGGCGCAGGTGATTGCACGTCGCCTGCTCGACGGCGCCAACTGATGCGCACCGCCCGACGCGAGGACCGCCATTGAACGAGCGCAGGCGTCATCCGAGCCGCAGCGGCCAACCCGGTCGTCCCGCGGGCCAGCGGTCCCGTCCGGGCAAACGCCAGACGCCCCCGCTGCCGGGCTTGGCCGCCCGCAAGCTCGCCGCCGCCGCCGTCAGCGACGTCCTCGACCGCCATCACAGCTTCGACGCCGCCTTCCAGGCGCGCGCCGAAGCCCTCGGCCAGGAGGCGCTGGCAGAGCGCGACCGCGGCTTCGCCCGGCTCATCGCCGCCACTGTGCTTCGCCGCCACGGTGTGCTTGCGGAACTGCTCGCGACCTACATCACCAAGCCGCTGCCGCGCTCCCGCGGCATGCTGGACGCCATCCTGCTGACTGCCGCGGCGCAGCTCCTTTTGCTCGACACACAACCCCATGCCGCCATCTCGCTGGCGGTGACGCTGGCGAAGTCGGACCCGCAGGCGCGCCGCTTCGAAGGTCTCACCAACGCCGTACTGCGCCGCCTCGCAACGGAAGGACCGGCGCACCTCGCCGCTTGCGAGCTGGACTGGGCCTCGCTGCCGGGCTGGCTCCGGGCGCGCTGGCGCGAAACCTACGGGGACGAGCTCGCCCGCGCCATCGCTGCAGCAAGCCTCCGGGAAGCGCCACTCGATCTCTCCGTGAAGGCGGATGCCGCACAATGGGCGGAGCGCCTCGGCGGCTTCGTCTTGTCGACCGGAACGGTGCGGCTGGCGGCCAGCGGCCGGATCGACCAGATCGACGGCTACACCGAAGGGGCCTGGTGGGTTCAGGATGCCGCAGCCGCCCTGCCTGCCCGGTTGCTCGGCGCTGTCGAGGGTCGCTCCGTGCTCGACCTCTGCGCGGCCCCTGGCGGCAAGACCGCTCAGCTCGCCGCCGCCGGCGCCATCGTGACGGCGGTGGACAGCGACAGCGGCCGGCTCGCCCGCGTCGCCGCCAATCTGACGCGGCTCGGCCTCGAGGCTGCGACCGTCACGGCCGACGCCCGCACGTTCACGCCGGGCGCATCGGAGGCGCTTTACGATGCCGTCCTCGTCGATGCCCCGTGCACGGCGACGGGCACCATTCGCCGGCATCCGGACATTCCCCATCTGAAACGTGCGAGCGACATCGCCAAGCTCGCCACGCTACAGGCGGAAATCCTCGCCAACGCTGCCCGGTTGGTGCGGCAGGGAGGTCGCCTCGTCTACTGCACCTGCTCCCTCGAGCCCGAGGAGTGCGAGGCGCAGATCGCGGGCTTCCTCGCCCAGCACAGCAATTTTCGCCCCGCCCCCGTAGACGGCGCGCGGTTCGGCATCCCCGCCGAATGCCTGACACCGGCTGGCCATCTGCGGACCTTGCCGTGTCACTTCGCCCTCGATCCGCCGGAGCTTTCCGGTATCGACGGCTTTTTTGCGGCAATCGTCGAGCGTGTGGGTTGAGCGCCCCGGATGAGCCGGCGCGCCGACTTTGCCACGACCGCGAACCGAGCGTGCGCGTGCGATTTTGAGTGTGGTTCACGATCTCGCTGGCACGCGAATGCGATTCCATCGCGGCCGATCACACTCTAGGGTGCGATCGGTCGGATCGGCGGCGCGGATCGCCGCTGTCGGGAACGTGAATCGCACACCGGAGGGCAGCGACAGTGTCGCAACGCGGCATGCGCGACCGGACACGTTTGGCGCGCTTCGCGGCAGGTCAGGCCGGACGCGCTATGGTCTCGCGTCTGCTGCGCTCCCGGCTGCTGCGCTGGCGTTTCGGACCTCTGGCCGACCGCCTGATCCTGGTGCCGCAGGACTTGCGCACGGGCGACCCGAGCTTCGCCAGCGAGCTGGCCTACGGGCAGATGGGTCTCGCTGGCGTGTCGGCGAGCCTTGCCGAGCGCTCGCCGTTCGAGGTGCCGCCGCCGAGTGAGGCGTGGGAGCGGACACTACACGGCTTCGGCTGGCTGCGACACATGAAGGCGGCGCGCTCGGATCGCCATCGCGACGCCGCGCGCAAGCTGGTTGCCAGATGGGTCGAGCTCGAGCAGCAGTCGCGCCTGTCGGGCCTGGCCTTCGAGAGCGAGGTCGTCGCGCGCCGCATCATCTCCTGGCTCTCGCACGCACCGCTGCTGCTCGAAGGCGTCGATCAGGCCCATTACGCCGCCGTGCTCGAGAGCCTCGGCCGTCAGGTTCAGCGCCTCGCGACGTCGCGCACCTCGTCGCGCCAGGGCTATCCGCGCCTGCTCGCCGCGACCGCCCTCCTTCTCGCCGCGCTGACGATTTCCGAGCAGGAGCGCCATCTCGAGGAGCATACGCGCAACTTCCTGGCCGAGCTCGAGGACCAGCTTCTCGACGACGGCGGCCACGTCTCGCGCAATCCGGCCGTGCTCGTCGACATTCTGCTCGATCTGCTGCCGTTGCGGCAGTGCTTCCTGGCCAGGGGGCTGGCGCCGCCCGAGACGCTGCTGGCGGCCATCCCCCGCATGATTCTGATGTTGCGCTATCTGCGGCTCGGCGACGGCTCGCTCGCCCGCTTCAATGGCGTCGGCGCCGCGCGCTCGGATCACCTGGCCACGGTGCTGGCCTACGACGATCCCCAGGCGCGTCCTCTGCTGGCGGCGCAGCCCTCACGCTACGTGCGTCTGCAGCGGCGGCGCACCGTCGTCGTCATGGACGTCGGCGGCCCGCCGCCCCTGGAGCTGGCGGGCGAAGCTCACAGCGGCTGCCTGTCATTCGAGATGAGCTCGGGCCGCCACGTCCTCATCGTCAACTGCGGCTCGCCGGGAACCTCTGGGGACAAGGCGCGGGCGGCAGCGCGGGCCACGGCCGCGCATTCCACGCTCTGCCTGGACGAGAAGTCGTCATCGAGCCTCGTCGAGAGCCGTCTGTTCGAGCGCAGCATCGGCGCGCTGCCGATCGAGGGACCGCCGACGGTCTCGGCCCGCCTCAAGGACGAGGACGGCTCCATGAGCATCGACGCCGCTCACGACGGCTACCTCGCGCGTTACGGGCTCATCCACAGCCGCGAGATCCTGCTCGACGCCCTGGGCGAGCGCGTCGACGGCTACGATCGGCTCGATCCCGACAAGGGTGTGCTCAGGCTGGCGCACGACGTGCCGTTCGCGATCCATTTCCATCTGCACCCCGACATCCTGCTGCATGTCGACGCCTCGCCCTCGACCGTCACCCTCGAGACGCGTAGCGGTGAGCTTTGGCAGTTCTCCGCGCCCGGCGTGCCGCTCTCGATCGAGGAAAGCACCTATCACGGCGACCTGTCGGGGCCTCGCAAGTCCGTCCAGATCGTGCTTCGCGGGGCCTGCCCGGGATCGACGCAACTGCGCTGGACACTCATCCGCGATGCCAGCGCCAAGCCCCGTGCGGGCGCGGACGGCAGCACCGCCGGGGACGCCTGAGCAGCCTTCCGCGCCGGTTTGACGCTGGTTACACGGGCGTCGATTTCCTGCTAATCCAGGCGCCGACGGGCACGAATGGCCCGGACACGGCCAGCTCCACGCAATGGATACCAGAAGACATGAGCGCTGATCCAATCATCCGACGGGCCCTGATCTCCGTTTCCGACAAGTCCGGCGTGGTCGAGCTCGCCACGGAGCTGGTCTCGCGCGGCGTCGAGATCGTCTCGACCGGAGGGACCGCGACCCTGTTGCGCGAGGCCGGCCTCGAGGTGCGCGACGTCGCCGACCTCACGGGCTTCCCGGAGATGATGGACGGCCGCCTGAAGACGCTGCACCCGAAGGTTCATGGCGGGCTGCTCGCCATTCGCGGCAACGCCGAGCACGACACCGCCGCCCGCGAGCACGGCATCGGGCGCATCGATCTCCTGGTGGTCAACCTCTATCCCTTCGAAGCGACCGTGGCGAAGGGCGCCGGCTTCGACGAGTGCGTCGAGAACATCGACATCGGCGGCCCGGCCATGATCCGGGCGGCTGCCAAGAATCATGCGGGCGTCGCCGTCGTGGTCGATCCGGCCGACTATGCGAAGCTGCTCGGCGACATGGCGCAGCATGGTGGTGCGACGTGCGGGAAATTCCGCCGCAAGCTCGCGCAGAAGGCTTACGCACGCACGGCCGCCTACGATGGCGCCATCTCCAACTGGCTCGGCGCAGCGGTCGATCACCCCGAGGGCAAGGGCGAAGGCTTCCCGCGCACCTTCTCGGTGCAGTTCATGCGCGCGCAGACACTGCGCTACGGCGAGAACCCGCACCAGCAGGCGGCCTTCTACGTCTCCGGCGATGCGGAGCCCGGCTCCATTTCGGCCGCCCGCCAGCTTCAGGGCAAGGAGCTCTCCTACAACAACATCGCCGACTCCGATGCCGCGCTCGAATGCGTCAAGGACTTCACCGACAAGCCGACCTGCGTCATCGTCAAGCACGCGAACCCGTGCGGCGTGGCCGAGGCTGAGACGCTCGCCGCCGCCTACGATCGCGCCTTCAAGACGGACCCGGAATCGGCTTTCGGCGGCATCATCGCCTTCAATCGTCCGCTCGACGCGGAGACGGCGGCCCTCATCGTCGAGCGACAGTTCGTCGAGGTCATCATCGCGCCGAGCGTCGGTGCCGGCGTCGAGCCGATTGTCGCCGCAAAGAAGAATGTCCGCCTGCTCGTGTGCGGCGCATGGCCTGCCCAGGCGCGGCCCCGTCTGGACTACAAGAAGGTGACGGGTGGGTTGCTGCTGCAGGATGCCGACCTCGAGCTCATGGCAGACCTCAAGATCGTGACCAGGCGTCAGCCGAGCCCGCAGGAGATGGCGGATCTCCAGTTCGCCTGGAAAGTCGCCAAGTTCGTCAAGTCGAACGCCATCGTCTACGCCAAGGACGGCGCGACCATCGGCGTCGGAGCCGGACAGATGAGCCGCGTCAACTCCTCTCGTATCGCCGTGATCAAGGCGGAGCTGGCAGGGCTGGAGGTCAAGGGCTCGGTGGTGGCGTCGGACGCGTTCTTTCCGTTCGCTGATGGGCTGTTGTCCGCCGCCTCGGCTGGCGCCACCGCAGTGATCCAGCCCGGCGGCTCCATGCGTGACGAAGAGGTCATCAAGGCCGCCGACGCACAGAACCTGGCCATGATATTCACCAGCATGCGCCACTTCCGGCACTGAGGCTGAGAACGGCGCGCGGCGAGCGGCGGCCGCCCCGGAACCGGAGATAACCGCAGATCGCCTACAATTCGCGCGGGTCGCGCAAGAGAACGACAACCTTCTTTTGCCAGAGTCTTGCGCACAATGCGTCGAGGGTATCCGTCCGACTGACGGGCTCTGGAGTTCGTGTATGCGTAGTGCCGTCATTCCATTCAGAGGCAGATCGGCTGCCAAAGTCGCGCCGACACTCGATTTCGCGCTGGTCAGGCAGCTCGTTGCGAGGCCAGCCTTATCCCTACGCGCGAATGCGGGGAACGCGGGCGCCGCCGGGGACCTTGCCCGCGAGCTCGCCGAGCACTGCGAGGCGGCCCACCGCGCCCTGGTCCTGGCCGCCTGTCATGGTGGGGGACCGATGGTGCAGCACTATCTCGTGCGCACCCTGGGCCAGGGGCCAGCGCAAGAGACACGCATCGCCGCCTTCAGCGCCCGGGACGCCTGCGACCGGCTCGGCATCTGCCCGGACCGGCACGTCTGGGTGAAGCCTGATGGACCAGCAGGCGATCCTGACGACTGCCCCGATCTCTCGCGCGTGCTCGAGGACCTGGAGGCCGAAATCGAAATCCATGCCGGCACGCCCGGCTCGACCTTCCTCGCCCGGCATCGCGCCTTGTGGATCGACCCGGACGGCATCGCCTGCCCCTGAGCAGTTGCCGTCGCGCGCCCTCCGTCACGCTTCCATCACCGCCAGCGACCACTTATGCTTTCGGCGGCCGCGCTCATGCGCTGCCGTTTCGATTGCCCGCATTTGCGTTTGAAAGCTGGGAGACCGCGATGATACCGACCGCAAGTGAGCGCGACGCGATCTTCAAGGCCTTCGGTCGCGCCTTCTTTCGACGCGACGTCGATGCGCTCTATGAGGTCGTTACACCGGATTTTGTCTGGCGCAGCCACGACGGTGGCGCCAGCGTCGTTGTGCTCGACACGCCAGACGCCATTCGTCGGCACTTCGCGGAGCGGCAGGAGAGGATTGCCAGTGCGCGCTTTGAGAACGTGGTCTTTCACCACGCCGACGATGCCACCTTCATGACCTTCACACTGTCGGAGACCGAGCGCGCGACGGGTGCGGCATCGCACTGGGTCGGCGTCGAGCGCTATACGTTCCGTGACGGCCGCATCGCCATGAAGGACGTCTACCGCAAGCCGGCCGGCTGAGCCGCGCTGCCGCCGCTCACCATAGCGGTCCGTCGTTCACCGTCGAAACGTGCGCGGATACCACCTTCCAGCCGACATCCGGGAACCTGACCCACGTCTGGCTCTGCCGGCCCACGACATCGCGTCCGCGCACTTTGAACTCCAGATTGACGGTCGCCAGATGGTCGCCGAGCGTCAGGATCTCGAGCCGCAGGCGCTTCTCCTTCGTGCCCGGCCCTGGCGGCCGCGCCACGCGGTGCGCATGGATCTCGTCGAAGCCGTAGCCGTTCTCGTGCAGCGCATAGCGGATGGTGTGCGGGCTCTGCCAGAACGTCGCATCGAGCACGGCGACGTCCTTGTCGATCAGCGCCTGCTCGTAGCTCTCGAACAGCGCGCGGATCTCGGCCACGACCTCGGGACGGTTCGGAGTGAGATCTGCTGCCATGGCCATCACACGTCCAGGTTGGCGACGGAGAGCGCATTTTCCTGAATGAATTCGCGGCGCGGTTCGACGACATCGCCCATGAGCTTGGAGAAGATCTCGTCGGCCTCGCCGAGGTCGCCGAGACGCACTTGCAGGAGGGTGCGGCTCTCGCGGTCGAGCGTCGTCTCCCAGAGCTGCTCGGGGTTCATCTCGCCGAGGCCCTTGTAGCGTTGCAGCGAAATCCCCTTGCGTCCCGTCCCGTACACGGCATCGAGCAGGGAGCGCGGCCCGAAAATCGGCGTCTCGATATCGCTGCCCTTGCGGCGGAGCATGGCGGGCTGCGCGTAGACCTCGGCAAGCGCCGCGTGCCGCTCGTTGAGCCGGCGCGCCTCGAGCGCGTTGAGCAGCACGCGATCGAGCGTGTGAACCTCGCTGACGCCCCGCACCTCGCGACGGAAGATGAAGCCGCCTTCGGGGTCGTACTCGCCGGTCCAGCCGCGCTCGGTCTCGTCGGCCATGAGATTCAGGCGGGCGGCGATGCGCTCAGCCGTCTCGGCGGCCAGCCTCGGATCGGCCTGTGCCGCCGCGTCGAAGGCGCCGCCTATGGCCCCCTGCTCGACGACCACGCGCGAATAGCGAGAATGCAGGTCGTCGATGACCTTGACGATGGCGCGCGCCTGCTCGACGACGTCCTTGATGTCGTTGCCGCCCCGCTGCTCGCCGCTGCCGAGTGTGACGGAGACGCCCTCGAGCCCCTGTTCGATCAGATAGTCCTCGAGCGCGCGCTCGTCCTTGAGGTAGGTCTCCGACTTGCCCTTGGCCACCTTGTAGAGCGGCGGTTGCGCGATGTAGAGGTGGCCCTTTTCGACCAGCTCCGGCATCTGCCGGTAAAAGAACGTCAGCAGCAGCGTGCGAATGTGGGCGCCGTCGACATCGGCATCCGTCAT
>JAGRKR010000192.1 GCA_020442225.1 Hyphomicrobiaceae bacterium
CGGCTTCCTGTGGTTCAACGCGCCTCCCGCGCTTATCTTCATGGGCGATACGGGATCGCTGGCGCTCGGCGGCGCACTCGGAACCGTCGCGGTCGCAACCAAGCACGAGCTGGTACTCGCCATCGTTGGCGGACTGTTCGTGCTGGAAGCGGTGTCCGTGATTGTCCAGGTCGCCTCCTATAAGATGTTCGGCAAGCGCGTCTTCCGCATGGCGCCGCTGCATCACCACTTCGAGCAAAAGGGCTGGCCTGAATCGACCGTCGTCATTCGATTTTGGATCATTTCCGTGGTGTTGGCGCTCGCCGGCCTCGCGACCCTGAAATTGCGCTAAGATTCAGTCATCATGATTCCCGTCACGATCTTCGCTGGACGAAAGCTGGCGGTGGTAGGCGCTGGGCTGAGTGGCCTTGCGACCGCGCGCGCGCTGCTTGATGGCGGCGCGGACGTCGTGCTGTGGGACGACAAGGAGGCCGGCCGCGCCCAGGCCGCCGAGGCGGCTTTTCTGGTCGAGGATCTCACAAACGCGGATTTTAAGTCCTTTGCCGCCCTCGTTCTGGCGCCGGGCATTCCGCTCACCCATCCGGAGCCGCATTGGTCGGTCAAGAAAGCGCGCGCGGCCGGGATTGAAGTCATCGGCGACGTGGAGCTCTTTTTCCGCCAGCGTGCCGTCTCCGGCGCATCGTGCAAGGTCATCGCCATTACCGGCACGAACGGCAAATCGACCACGACCGCCCTCACGGCGCACCTTTTGGGATCGGCGGGGCGCGATGTCGCGCTCGGCGGCAATATCGGCAACGCAGTGCTCGACCTCGCACCGTTCGCTCCGGGACGGACCTATGTGCTCGAGCTCTCGTCCTATCAGATCGATCTGACTCCATCGTTGAAGCCCGACGCCGCCGCGCTTTTGAACGTCACGCCAGATCATCTCGACCGGCACGGTTCGCTGGAAGGCTATGCCAGCGTGAAGGCTCGCATCTTCGCGCAACTTGCGGCCGATGCGACGGCTGTCATCGGCGTGGATGATGCACCATGCCGGGCGATCGCCGAGACTCTCGAAGGACCCTATGCCGTGAAGCGCATTGCCATCGGCCATGCCGTCGAGAACGGCGTTTGGGCCGCCGATGCAACGCTCATCGAGATGGAAGGGGGCCACGAGGTGGCGCGTGTGGATCTCGCCGGTATCGGGTCGCTTCGCGGCGCCCACAACTGGCAGAACGCCGCGACGGCCTACGCGCTTGCCCGGTCTCAAGGGGTCGATGCGGATGCGCTCCAAGCGGGCCTCAGGAGTTTCGGTGGCCTTGCGCACCGCATGGAGCAGGTCGCGCGTGCCGGGAAGGTCCTATTCGTCAACGACTCCAAGGCGACGAACGCGGACGCGGCTGGAAAGGCGCTGGGCAGCTTCGACGACATCTATTGGATCGTGGGGGGCGTGCCGAAAGACGGCGGCCTTGATGGCCTCGAGCCTTTCTATCCACGGGTCGCGCGTGCCTATTTGATCGGCGAGGCGGCAGCGGCCTTTGCTAGGCAGCTCGGCGATGCCGTTTCCCATACCGCCTGCGGGACGCTCGATCGTGCGGTGGCACAAGCGGCCGAGGATGCGAGCCGGTCTGATGCGGACGAGCCTGTTGTGCTATTGTCGCCAGCCTGTGCCTCCTTCGACCAATACGCGAACTTCGCCAAGCGCGGCGACGCTTTCCGGGAACTTGTTTTGCAGTGCCAAGGCGCCGCGAGCGACACGGTATAGGATCAGCGTGCCATGAGGATCACGCGTGCCGACAGAAGCGTCCTCTCCGATTGGTGGTTCACCGTCGACCGGCTGATGCTGGTTGCCCTGATGCTGTTGATGGGCGCCGGGGTCGTGCTGTCGCTCGCCGCGAGCCCGCCCATCGCGGAGAGGCTCGGGCTCGATCAGTTCCACTTCGTCCGCCGCCATGTCGGGATGCTCATCCCGGCCTTTGCGATCATGTTCGCCGTGTCGACCCTGACGCCGAAGCAGATCAGACGCGCGAGTTTCGTCATCTTTCTCGTTGGCGTCGCCTTGATGGTGGGGATCTTATTCATCGGTCCGGAGGTCAAGGGCGCCACGCGCTGGCTCCAGATCGGTGCGTTCTCGCTTCAGCCTTCGGAGTTCGTGAA
>JAGRKR010000193.1 GCA_020442225.1 Hyphomicrobiaceae bacterium
GTTTACAAGCAGATCCCCGCCGAGGCTGCCGATCTCGGTTCCGCCATGCGCGGGCTGGTCCAGCGCCTCGGCGAGCCGGTGGTGCGCACCGCCGTGGCCCAGGCCATGAAGCTGCTCGGCCAGCAATTCGTGCTCGGCTCGACCATCGAGGACGCGCTCGCCAATGCCAGGGCCGACCGCGCGCGTGCCCGCGTGCTGCATTCCTTCGACATGCTGGGCGAGGCTGCACGCACCGATGCCGACGCCAGACGCTACTTCGCTGCCTATGCTCACGCCATCGCCGCCATCGGCAAGCAGGCAACCGCAGCCGATCCGCACGCCAATTCCGGTATTTCCGTCAAGCTGTCCGCGCTGCATCCGCGCTACGAGGCGCTGAAGCCCGCCCGTGTGCGCGAGGAACTGGTGCCGCGCATCGCGGATCTGGCACGCATGGCGCGTGACGCCAACATCGCGCTCGCCATCGACGCCGAAGAGGCCGACCGCCTCGACATCTCGCTCGACGTGATCGAGGCCCTGCTCGCCGACAACACGCTCGACGGCTGGGCCGGTCTCGGCATCGTGGTGCAGGCCTATGCCCGCCGCACCCCCACCCTGATCGACTGGCTCGATGCCGCGTCGCGTCGCTATGGCCGTAAATTCTCGGTTCGTCTCGTCAAGGGCGCCTATTGGGATGCCGAGATCAAGCTTGGCCAGCTGACTGGCACACCGTCCTATCCGGTCTATACCCGCAAGGAACACACCGACATCGCCTATCTCGCCTGCGCTCGCAAACTGCTGGCGGCGGCTGATCGCATCTATCCGCAGTTTGCCACCCACAACGCCCACACCGCAGTTGCGATCGAGGCGATGGCGCGGGATCTGCTGCCGGCCGGCACGACCTATGAGTTCCAGCGGCTGCACGGCATGGGCGCGCCGCTGCACGAAACCCTGCAGAAATCCGACGGCCGCCTGCGCCGCATCTATGCGCCGGTCGGCATCCACCGCGACCTGCTCGCCTACCTGGTGCGGCGCCTGCTCGAGAACGGCGCCAACTCCTCCTTCGTCAACCAGATCGTCGACGAGACGGTTGCGCCCGAGACCATTGCCGCCGACCCGGTCGCGAAGGCACGTGCACACGGCTTCACCCCGCATCCTTCGATCCCGACGCCGGCCGCGATCTATGGCGCCAGCGCCAATTCGCGAGGCTGGAACGTTTTCGACACCGCCGAGCGCGCTCAGCTGGTCGCGCAGGTCGAACCGTTTCTTGCCCGCCGCGACGCCGGCAACGGGCCTGCCGTGACCAATCCGGCCATCCGATCCGACCGGGTCGGCACCCGCAACGACGGTGATGCCGCAGCAGCCCGTGATGCCGTCTCGACCGCGCTGGCCGGCTTTGCCGGCTGGTCGGGCCGCAGCGGTGCCGAACGCGGCACAATCCTTGCCCGCGCCGCTGACCTCTACGAAGCCAACACCGGCGAACTGATTGCGCTGGCGATCCGCGAGGCCGGCAAGAGCTGGGGCGATGCCGTCGCCGAACTGCGCGAGGCGGTCGACTTCCTGCGCTACTATGCCGGCGAGGCGGGTGAATTGCCGGGCTCCGCACGTGCGCGCGGCGTCATTGTCGCGATTTCGCCGTGGAACTTCCCGCTTGCCATCTTCACCGGACAGATCGCCGGCGCGCTGGCCGCAGGCAACACGGTTGTCGCCAAGCCCGCCGAGCAGACCCCGCTGATTGCCCGGCTTGGCGCGAGGCTGATGCACGAGGCCGGCGTTCCCGCCGATGCGCTGGTGTTCATCGAGGGTGATGGCGCTGCTGTCGGCGCCACCCTGACCGGTGATCCACGTATCGCCGGCACGGTCTTCACCGGCTCCAACGAGACCGCGCGCCTCATCGACATCGCGATGGCCGAGAAAGGCAACCCTGACGCCATCCTCGTGGCCGAAACCGGCGGCCTCAACGCGATGATCGTCGATTCGACCGCGCTGCTGGAACAGGCGACCCGTGATATCCTGGCGTCCGCCTTCCAGTCCGCCGGCCAGCGTTGCTCGGCCTTGCGCCTGCTCTGCGTGCAGGAGGATGTCGCCGCTCCGCTGATCGAGATGCTCAAGGGCGCGATGGACGAACTGGCCATCGGCGATCCGACCGAATTCGCGACCGATGTCGGCCCGGTGATTGACGAGGAGGCCCGCGCCGGCATTCTCGCACACTGTGAAAAACTCGAGACCGAAGGCCGGTTGCTGCACAAGCTGACGCTGCCCGGCGCCACCTTTGACGGCACCTTTGTCGCGCCTGCGATGTTCCGCCTTGATGCTGTTGCCGACCTCAGGAAGGAAATCTTCGGGCCGGTGCTGCACGTGGTGACATTCCGCGCCCGTGATCTCGACCGTGTGGTCGATGCCATCAACGCCACCGGCTACGGGCTGACCTTTGGCATGCATTCGCGCATCGATGGCCGCGTCGACCATGTCTGCGCGCGCATCCATGCCGGCAATGTCTATGTCAACCGCAACATGATCGGCGCGGTGGTCGGGGTGCAGCCGTTCGGCGGCGAGGGGCTGTCCGGCACCGGACCCAAGGCGGGCGGCCCGCACTATGTGGCGCGTTTCGCCACCGAGCGGGTCAGGACCACCGACATCACCGCCAGCGGCGGCAATACGGCGCTGCTCTCGCTCGATGCTCCGGACGAGGGAGCTGGCTGAGGTCGCGGCCCTGCCCGGCATCGGGGCGGGCTGGCTCGGGAGGTATCGGCACAGGCCCTTCGAGGACGATCAAAACCCGTTTGCGCTGCGGCCCACGAGGCGCCATCCTCCGGGCGGGCGAGGCCCCCGAGGATGCGAGCGAGCGGGGCGCGGACCGGCGAGGCAGGACGGTAGATGAGCATGAAGGAGCGGACACCTGCCGACCGGCCGGGCGGCGCCATACCGGAGGAGCCGGCCGGGACGGGCGACAGCGTCGCCGAGTTCCTCGCCAAGGTGCGCAGCCTGCCACCCCGTCAGAGCGAGCCGGGGGGGCGCGGCCGGCTGATCTTCGCCATGGACGCGACCATGAGCCGGCAGCCGACCTGGGACATGGCGCTGCGCCTGCAGGCCGGCATGTTCGAGGCGGTGAAGTCGGTCGGCGGGCTTCACGTCCAGCTCGTCTATTTCCGCGGCTACGACGAGTGCCGGGCGAGCAAATGGACGTCCGATGCCGACCGGCTCGCCGAGCTCATGGGCGGCGTCGGCTGCCGCGGCGGGCACACCCAGATCCGCAAGGTGCTGCGCCACGCGATCGACGAGGTCGCGCGCCAGAAAGTCGATGCGCTCGTCTATGTGGGCGATGCCATGGAGGAGGAGATCGACGATCTTTCGGCCTCGGCCGGCCAGCTCGCGCTTTCGGGGCTCAGGCTGTTCCTCTTCCAGGAGGGCGGCAACAGGCGTGCCGCCCGTGCCTTCGCCGAGCTGGCGCGGTTGACGCAGGGCTCTCACTGCCGCTTCGACGAGGGCGCGGCCGACATGCTCGCCATGCTCTTGAAGGCGGTGGCGGTCTATGCGGCGGGCGGCGAGCGCGCGCTCCTCGAGGCGACCGGCGCCGACGTCCAGCCGGGGGCGCGACTGCTGCTCGAGCAGTTGAGGGCGACGAGACCCTGAACGCCCATGCAGACCCTTCTCCTCGCCATAGCGGTGCTCATCGTCACCGTCTTTGCGGTACGCGGCTTCCTCACCGCATCGACGCCGCAGCTCTCGCTCGCCCTGCGCAAGATCGCGGGTCTGCTTGCCTTCGTCGGCGCCATCTTCTTCGCCGTCACCGGCCGGGCGCTGCTGGCGGTGCCGCTCGGCTTCCTCGGTCTCATGCTGCTCGCCCGCAACACGCCGTTCGGTCAGGGCGGCGGCGGCACCGACAGCCGGCAGCCGGGGAGCGGACAGAGCTCGAGCGTGCGCACGGCGTTCCTGGAGATGGTGCTCGACCACCAGAGCGGACAGATGAGCGGCCGTGTGCTGGCCGGTGCGCTCGCGGGGCGCACGCTCGCCTCACTCGCCGCCGAAGAGATGAAGCTGCTCTGGACGGAGTGCCGGGCGGGCGATCCGCAGAGCCGGCAGCTGCTCGAGGCCTATCTCGACCGCATGCA
>JAGRKR010000022.1 GCA_020442225.1 Hyphomicrobiaceae bacterium
GCGGCGGCGCGACGCGTGCGCCTACGGCCGCGCCCGTCGAGGCGGCGCCCCAGCGCGGCCCCACCCGAGAGGCCAAGGCCCCACCGCCCCCCGCGGCCGACACGTGCCCCGAGCTGCGTCAGAGCGCGGTAGCCCCGTTCGAGTGCGACACGACGACCCTGGCCTTCCCCGTACCCGACATCGTCGATCCGCGCGGCGCCCTCCGCCCGTTCTACGATCGCCTCGCCGCGCTCGCACGCGGGCTCTCGAGCGACCACGTTCGCATCGGCGTGTGGGGCGACTCCAACATGACGGCCGACATGATCACAGGCCGCCTGCGGCGTCAGCTCCAGGGCCGCCTGGGTGACGGCGGTCACGGCTACGTCGCGCTCGCCAAGCCGTGGCGCTGGTACGATCACCAGGACGTGCACCACGACGGCACGTGGTGGTACTTCAAGCAGATCGCGACCTCGACCGATCCCGTCAAGGACCGCCACTACGGGTTCGCGAACATCGCCGCCGAGACCCGCGAGTTCCGGGCCAAGGCGTGGGTCGAGACCGCGCCCGTCACGTCACCCGTCGGCAGGAGCGTCAGCAGCTTCGACCTCTTCTACCTGAAGCGGCCCGACGGCGGGCAGATCGACGTCCTGCTCGACGGCGAGCAGAGCAAGCGCATCCAGACGCGCGCTCGGCAGATCGAGGCGGGGTTCGAGCGGTTCGAGACCTTCGAAGGCCCACACCGCCTCGAGGTGCACGTGCGCGGCAACGGCATGGTGCGCCTGTTCGGCGTGGCGCTCGAGCGGAGCGCGCCCGGCGTCGTCGTCGACTCCCTCGGAACGGGCGCCCTCAACTTCCAGCAGATGGCCCTCGTCAAGAGCGACACCCGACGGCCCATGCTCGAGCGGCGCAAGTACGACCTCGCGGTCTTCTTGCTCGGCACCACCATGTTCGCGCTCAAGCAGCACAAACGATGGGCCGCCGAGGTGCTGCAAGATCTGCGCGCCGCGCTGCCCGGCGTGGCGATCCTGCTCATGAGCCCCCCCGACGTGATGAAGGCCTACCGCGACGCCCACTCCGACCCGCGCATCGTCGAGGTGCGCGACCAGGTCAAGGAGATCGCCGAGGAGAACGGGGCGGCCTTCTGGGACTTTCGCGAGGCGATGGGCGGCGACGCGGCCATCAAGGCGTTCATCCAGCGCGGGCTGGCCATGGTCGACCGCGTGCACCTCAAGAAGCCCGGATCCGAGCTCATGGCCGACCGCTTCCTCTGCGCCGTGTCCCGCGATTGGACCGGGTACCTCGCCCAGGCGCCCCGCGCAGGCTGCCCCGCCGCCGGCCCGCCCGCCCCGGACGCCACCGCGTCGATCACAAGGTGACGAGGCCGCTACGACGGTGATAGCGTCACGCAGGGATGCGTGCGTCGAGCCGGATGGGATGGGCCCTGGCGATTCCCGCGCTCTTGGCCTCGAGCTGGGCGCGGGCAGATGAGCCTGTGAGCGTCCATGAGCCGCGCCTCATGCGCGAGACCGGCGAGAACACCACGGTCATCGACGCGTTCGACGACGACGACCCGTTCGACCTGAACCTCTCGCTCGGCCTGCGCCAGACGTGGCAGAGCTCGAACATCCGGCGCGAGTCGCAGCTGTTCCAGCCGGGCCTCTCGACGGGCAACTACATCCCGAGCAACGAGAACGTCGCAAAGTACACGCAGTCGCGCACGGTGATGGAGATCGGGGCCGACGTGGGCCTCTACAAGGACCTCGCCCTGTCGTTCCGGCTGCCTTTCATCCTGTCCGACGTGCGCGAGCTGGGTGACCTCGACGGCTCGTCGGCGAATCAGCAGCGCTTTCAAGATCCTACCGGCGACCAGCTCTTCAACGTGCCGTTCAAGAGCCCCACGCGCAGCGGCGTCGACTGGTTCAGCCTGGGCCTCGCCTACGCCATCTACAACCAGCAGCGCGACGCCAGCAAGCCCACGTGGGTCATCGGCGTCGACGGCCAGTTCGTCGACCTCTCCCCGGTCAAGACGGCGGAAGGCGGATCGAAAAGCATCACGGCCACGCTTTCCGGCATTCCCGACGATGCCGTGGATGCGGATGTGCTCGCCATTCTCGACGACCCGACGAAATGGCGCAGTCGCGATGCCGACGTCTGGCAGGTCATCCGCGATTCCGACAATGCCCAGCAGGGCGGATACAGGACCTGGTGTGCGGGCCGCATCGTGGCGCTCAATCACGGCGGCGACGAGCGCGGCCTACGCATCACCGTCCAGATCGAAGGTTATCTCGCCGCGCTGTCCGAGGCCAGCAACCGCACCTACCTCGACCAGGAGCGGTACGACGAGAACGACCTGTCCGCGGCGGCGGCGATCGCGATCGCGAACGGCAATTTCAAGAACTCGGTGGTGACGACCACCTACGACAACGGCACCGACCCCTGGTCCGGCGGCCGCCCCCCGATCGGAGGGCTGTTCTGATGGCGCAGCCTCTTTTCGATCACCCCCGCCTGCCTGACTGGGAGCGCAGGCTGAATGCCTGGCTACTGGAGCCGGGACGCGAGAAATTCGAGTACGGGGTGCAGGACTGCGCCCTGTTCGGCTGCGGGGCCGTGATGGCGATGACGGGCGTCCATCCGGCTCCGCAGTTCGTCGGCGCCTACGACGATGCCGCGAGCGCCGCCGAGGCCCTGCGCGAGCTCGGCAAGGGCACGCTGCTCAAGACCTTCGACCAGTATTTCAAGCGAAAGAAGCCCGCTTTCGCTCATCGCGGCGACCTCGTGATGGCACACAAGGCCATCGGGGTCTGCATGGGCGCGAACGGGGTGTTTCTTGCCGAGGAGATCGGCCTCGCCAGGCTGCCGCGTTCGGCCTTCGTCGCCGCATGGAAGGTGTGAGGTGCCGCAGGTCGTCGTCGCAGTTGGGGCGGGTCTTGCGGCTATCGGTGGCGCCGCAGCCGCCGCTGCTGCTGCAGGCACCTTCCTCGGCATCACCGCAGTCGGGTGGGCCGCGATCTCGGTGGGCATCAGCATCGGCGGCAGCCTGCTCGCACCCAAGCCCAAGGTGCCGCAGAACAGCTCCCAGAATATCGACCGCCTGCGCGCCAGCATCGATCCGAGAACGCCGCGCAAGACCGCGATAGGCACCACAGCGCTGGCAACAGACATCCGCGACGAGGAGTTCACCGACAACCAGGAATATTTCCATCGCTTCATCGTCTGCGCGAGCCACACCGTGGAATCGATCGACGAGATCTGGTTCGACGACAAGCTGGCCTGGACGCTGGCAGGCGGAGTGCAGGGAGACTTCGTCGGCTACCTCACCGTCAACGCGATCCCGCTCGGCAATACCGCCTTCAACATCAGCTCGCGCATGGGCGACAGCCGGAAATACACCGGGCTCGCCAATGTGAAGCTGAAATACAAGCTGACCGGCAACTCGAAGAAGGTGGACAGCCCCTTCGCGCAATCGATCACGACGCGC
>JAGRKR010000194.1 GCA_020442225.1 Hyphomicrobiaceae bacterium
GCTGCGCGTGAGCTTCAAGGAGCCCTATGGCCCCTTCGAGGACTACTTCCTGATCCTCAACGTGATCCTGCCCAAGCACATCTGGGAGGGGATCATGGAGAAGCAGAAGGTGAGCGACGCCCGCCAGCTGCGCATCGACAAGCCGATCGGTTCCGGTCCGTTCAAGTTCGGCCGTTACCGCAAGGACACCGAATCCCAGCTCATCGCCTTCAAGGAGCACTTCTCCAAGCCGACCATCGACGAGATCGTGATCGTCGTCGTGCCGAGCGTCGACGGCATCATCGGCCGCATGCAGTCGGGCGAGATCGACTTCATGGATGGCGTCGAGCTGACGCCGTCGCAGGCGGCCCAGCTCAAGAGCGCCAAGCACATCAGCGTCGTGCGCTCGAACGACGTCAACTGGCTGCACGGTGTGACGCGCATTTCGTGGCTGCCCTGGCGCGATTACGAGTTCCGCCGGGCCTGGCATCACACGTTCGACCGCAGCTTCCTGGTCAACACGGTCTGGGAAGGGGCGGCACGCGTGCCTAAGTCCAACACCTTCCTGGTCGAGGGAAATCCCTGGCACAATCCGAATCTGCCGGCGATCCCGCCCTTCGACCTCGCCAAGGCGCGCGAGATCCTGAAGGCGGCCGGCTACAGTTGGAACTCCAACGGTCGGCTTGTCTATCCCTCCGCGAAGAACGAGGCCTGGAAGGCGCGCGTCCGCAAGGTGGTCAAGGACGGCTACACCTGGGGCGGCATCAAGATGATCGAGAGCTGAGGCAAGCCGCGGCAAGACGAGGGATGGCGTCGTTGACGCCGTCCTTCGACAGTGGCATTCGAACGACGGAACCTCGCCCCTGATCGTCATGATCGGGGGCGTTCCATGTCACGGGCAGCGACGCCTAAGGCGCTGCCGGTGGACCCGACAGGCAACGAAAGGGCGAGCGATGCGCGATCTCAAGGGGTTGGTGGCGTGGGTAACGGGCGCCGGCACTGGCATCGGCGAGGCCGCGGCGATCGCGCTGGCGCATGAGGGTGCGACAGTCATCCTGACGGGGCGCCGCCGCGAGCCGCTCGAGGCGGTCGCCGCACGGATCACGGCCGATGGTGGCAAGGCCGAGGTCGAGACGGGTGATCTGTCGAAGGCATCAGTACCCGCCCGCATCGTCGCCGCGATCGAAGGCCGTCACCGTCGCCTCGACATCCTCGTCAACAACGCCGGCGTCAACATCCCCGCGCGCAACTGGGCGCGGCTGACGGCCGAGGGCATCGAGACACTGGTGGCCGGCAATCTGACGAGCGCGCTGCTGGTCGCCCAGTCGGTCCTGCCGATCATGCGCCGCCAGGGCGACGGGCTTCTCATCCACACGTCCTCCTGGGCCGGCCGTTTCGTCGGGCTCGTCGCGGGCCCCGTCTACACGGCGGCCAAGCATGGCGTCGTCGCCATGAGCCACAGCCTGAACATGGAGGAGTGCGTCAACGGCATCCGCTCCACCGTGATCTGTCCGGGCGAGGTATCGACGCCGATCATGGATCAGCGCTCGCCGCCGGAGACGCCGGAGGCGCGCGCGCGTATGGTCCAGCCCGAGGACATGGGCAACCTGGTGGCGTTCGTCGCCCGCCAGCCCAGGCATGTCTGCCTCAACGAGATCCTGATCAGCCCCTCCTGGAACCGGGGCTACGTCGGGGCATTCCAGGCGCGCCAGAAGGCGCTGGCGCGGGCCAGCCAGAATACGGGAGCCGAGAAATGATCGCGGTCGATGCCAAGGCGCTCGAGGCGCTCGTTGCCGCGATCTTCGTGAGGGTCGGCTGCTCGTCCGCCGAGGGCGAGCGTGTCGGCCGCTATCTCGTCTCGGCCAATCTCACCGGCCACGACAGTCACGGCGTGGCGCGCGTCCCGCGATACGTCCAGTGGAAGGCCGACGGGCTGCTGGTGGCGGATCAGGTGATCACGGTGGTCACGGAGACCCCCGTTCTGGCCGTGGTCGATGGCTGCTACGGCTTCGGCCAGACCGTGGCTCCGCAGGCCGTCAGGCTCGGAATCAACAAATGCAAGGCGGTCGGCCTCTCGATGGTCGCGCTCCGCAATGCCGGCCACATCGGCCGCGTCGGCGACTGGGCCGAGATGGCTGCCGCCGACGGCCTCGTTTCCATCCATTTCGCCAACGCCTCGGGATCGGTTCTGGTCGCGCCGTTCGGCGGGGTCGAGCGGCGCTTCTCGACGGCGCCCTTCTGTGCCGGCATTCCGCGCGATGGCGCTCCCCCGCTGGTGCTCGACTTCGCTACGTCGATCGTGGCCGAGGGCAAGGTCCTGGTCGCCAGCCAGGGTGGCAAACCCATCCCGCCGGGCTCGCTGATCGGGCCGGATGGCATGCCGAGCGACGATCCGCATCTGCTCTACGGCGACTACACACCCACCGGCCCGCGGGAGCATCGCAAGGGTAAGGGAGCCATCCGCGCCTTCGGCGATCACAAGGGGTCGGGCCTCGCCTTCATGTGCGAGATGCTCGGGGGCGCGTTGACCGGAACGGGCGCGACGAAGCCCGGCCGGCGGTTCGCCAACGGCATGCTGTCGTTCTATATCGACCCGAAGGTCGTCGATCCCGAAGGCTTCTTCCCGCCGGACGTGATCCGCTATACCGAGTTCGTGAAGAGCTCACGGCCCGATCGCGACGGCGGGGAGGTGCTCGTCCCAGGAGAGACGGAGGCACGCACGCGCGCCAAGCGCCTCGCAGAAGGCGTGCCGCTGCCGGACGACACCTGGGGCGCGATCGTCGAGACGGCGCGGCGCGTCGGCGTCGACGAAGGCCGGATCGAGGCCGCGCCGCGCACTTGAGCGATCGCGGCGACCGGACTTGTGGCGCAGACTGTATCGGCAGGGCATACGGGCCACCTGCGCGAGGCTCGTGCAAGATGCCGATGCAGTGGCGAATGCCGGTTCGCGAGATGAGGCCTGTCGGTGCGCCCAGGACTACTTCGGTCGTCTTTGATCTCCTGACCGTTTGACCATCTGTTGGCGGACGGCGACTGCTGTCGAAGTCTGGTCGGACGTTGTGAAACGTTCAGCGGGCTGGCCCATTTGCTACACATTCATGGGGGAATCTCGTTCAATCAGCGCTCGGCGCTTGATCCGCGTTCTGCCGGGCGGCAAACGTAGCGGCAGTCCGTCCGAAGAAGTGGATGGCCACAAGCAACAAGGAGGTTGTCATGTTGCGTCGTAGTGGGGTTGCAGGGCTTGCAGCGGTCGTCATGCTTTCCGTCGCGGGAAGCGGTGCCGCGCTCGCCAAGGAGTGCAAGCAAGAGGTTCTCAAGCAGGCGGGAGAGCCCTATCTCTCGAAGGCCCTGGGCGCCTATCCGAATTCTCTGATCGCCTGGCGCAAGGCTGCCGAAGCCAAGTACGGCAAGGGCTGGCAGGCTTGGCGGCACGCCCAGGACCGCAAGATCGACTGCACGAAGAAGGCGGTACCCGGCAAGAAGCTCCAGCGCTGGGTGTGTGTGCGCACGGCGCGCGCCTGCCTCGGCACCGGGTCGCTCGACAAGGCCGAGCCGTTTCCGGGCAAGCTGCGCTCCGGTGCGAGCGGCCAGGGCGTCACGACGCTGCAGCGTCTGCTGACCGAAGCGGGCTTCGACGTCGAGAAGGACGGCAAGTTCGGCCCGAAGACCCTTCAGGCGGTCCGGGACTTCCAGAAGAACGAAGGCATCAAGATCGACGGCATCGTCGGCAAGGTGACCTGGGATCGGCTCAACGGCTGATCGGACGATGAGATGCCCCGGCTGAGGTCGCCATCTCGGCCGGGGTTTTCCTGAGAGCCCGGGGTTTTCCTGAGAGCCATGTGGTTCGCGCTGCCGTATACGAGGGCGGCGCTCTCCGGCCGCCTCAGTCGTGCACGACGACGTACTGCTGCTCGACGGTGACGCGCACGGTCTCGGCGACATACGGGCCCTCGACGAGGCTCGCCCCCTCCTCCACATCCACATCGTAGCGTTTCGTGGTGACCCGCTCGGGCTCGCACCAGGACTTGCCCGTGCGCACGTCGAAATGCCAGCCGTGCCAGGGGCAGCGTAGCAACTCGCCCGCGCGGGAGTAGACGTAGGTGCCGGGCTCCGGTGACTCGACCTGTCCGACGAGGATGCCGTCGCACAGATTGCCGCCCTGATGGGGGCATCGATTGAGCAGACCGAAATACTCGCCGCCGATGTTGAAGACGACGATGGCGCGCCCCCCGACCTCGACCAGCTTGCGACTGCCGGGCGGCAGCTCGCCGACCGCGGCCACGACGTGCTTGCCCATCGTCAGACCCCGTAGACGAGGCGGGCGTTCTCCCGGAACAGCTTGGCCTTCTGGGCGTCGTCGAGGCGAACAGGCACGGCGCTCGCCGGATCGTCGAAATCCCAGTGCGGGTAGTCGGT
>JAGRKR010000195.1 GCA_020442225.1 Hyphomicrobiaceae bacterium
TCGATCACGTGATTGTTCGTGACGATGATGCCCGATGGATCGATCACGAACCCGGAGCCGAGCGAGCTGACCTTGCGGTCCTGGCCTGGACCGCCGCGGCGATTGAAGAAGTCCTCGAAGAACTCCTCGAAGGGCGATCCCTTCTTCATCTGCGGCAGCGGCACACCGCGCGAGCCCTTCACGAACTGGCTCGTCGAGATGTTGACGACGGATTCGATGAGGCGCTCCGCGATGGGAGCGACGGTGACCGGGCCACCACGGGCAGGCAGCTCCCTGGCCTCGGCAGCGGCAAGGCCGAGCATCATAGCGAAACCGAGAACCGCGGCGCCGAGGGGGCGCGTCGAACGGTGCACGAGAAAGCGCATGCGACGTGTCTCCTGATAGGGCTCGAGCCGAGCCCGGGGTCGCCCGATTGTAGCAATGGCGGGGCTCAGGCGCGACTCCTGCCGACGCTCGAGACCCGCTCCGGCGACCTGCACACGCAAATGTGTCCTCAGCCCCGGATCAGCCAGACCAGGAACACCCCGAAGGCGATGGACAGCGCCCCGGCCACCCGCAATGACTGCTCAGGCAGCTCGGACGCGGCCTCGAGGAGCCGGAAGGCCATGCGTGGAAACACGGCCCAAAGCAGCCCCTCGATGACCAGCACGAGACCTATCGCGACGACGAGGTCTCTCATTTGCCTTTCTGAGCCGGCGCCGCCCGTTTACCGCTGGGATCGTTGAAGTAGCGGAAGAACTCGGACTCCGGTGTCAGCAGCATGCGCGTGTCACCCGACTTCAGGCCCTGCTCGTAGGCCTGCATCGAGCGATAGAACGCAAAGAAGTCGGGATCGCGGCCAAACGCCTCGGCGAAGATGCGATTTCGCGTCGCGTCGCCTTCGGCCCGGATCTTCTCGCCGTCGCGCGTGGCCTTGGCCTTGAGAACGGTCACGTCGCGATCGGCCTCGGCGCGGATCTTGCGCGCCGCCTCCTCGCCCTGGGCGCGGAACTCCTGGGCTTCACGCTGACGGTCGGTCTGCATGCGCTTGTAGATGGCCTGGCTGTTCGCCTCGGGAAGGTCGGCGCGCTTGATGCGCACGTCGATGATGGCGATGCCGAGTTCCTTGGCCTCCTCGTTCACCTGACGCGCGATGTCACCCATGAGCTTCTCGCGCTTGTCGCGCACGATATCCTCGAACGACGCCGAACCGAGCACGCGCCTCAGCGAGCCTTCGAGCAGGTTGCTCAGACGCTGGCGGGCGATCCGCTCGTCGCGCACGGTTTGATAGAAGAGCAGCGCCTGCGAGATGCGCCAGCGGGCGAACGCATCCACCACGAGGCGCTTCTGATCGGAGGTGATCAGCTCCTGCGGCGAGGAGTCGAGATCGAGTACGCGCTTGTCGAAGAACTCGACCGTCTCGACGACAGGGATTTTCCAGTTGAGACCGGGCGTGGTGATCGGCGCCCGCAGCGGCTCGCCGAACCTGAGCACCAAGGCCTGCTCGGTCTGCTGCACGATGAAGAACGACGAGTAGGTTGCGATCGCCGCCGCCACCAGGATGACGAGAATGAACGAGAATACCGCGCGCATCACTTCGCTCCCTGATCGGACTTGGGCTTCGTCAGCTGGTCGAGGGGCAGGTACGGAACGACACCCGGACCGCCACCCTTGCCGTCGAGGATGATCTTGTCCATGCCGCCGAACACGCGCTCCATCGTCTCGAGGAAGAGCCGCTTTCGCGTCACGTCCGGCGCCTTCTTGTACTCCTCGTAGACCTTGAGGAAGCGGGCGGCCTGACCATCAGCCTCGGCGATCGCCTGCTCCTTGTAGCCCTGGGCGGCTTGCAGAATCCGCTGGGCCTCACCGCGCGCCTCCGGAACGACCTTGCTGGCGTAGGTCAGCGCCTCGTTGCGCAACCGCTCCTGGTCGGCGCGGGCCGCCTGCACATCGCGGAACGCCTCGATCACCTGAGACGGCGGGTCCACCTTCTGGAGCTGGACCTGCGTAATGTCGATGCCCGCCTTGTACTGGTCGAGTATCTGCTGCATCAGCTTCTGCACGGCCTGCTCTGTCTTGGCGCGGGCCTGGGTGAGGATCGGCTGAATGTCGCTCTGGCCGACGACCTCGCGCATCGAGCTCTCGGCCACCTCCTTCACGGTGATCTCGGGGTTCTGGATGTTGAACAGGTATTGAGCCGCATCCTTGATGCGCCAGAACACGACGAAATCCACGTCAACGATGTTCTCGTCGCCGGTCAACATCAGGCTTTCCTCGAGCACGTCACGCGGGGTCTGAGAGAACCCGCGGGCGCCGATGGAGCGGAAGCCGATCTCGATCGAGTTCTGTCGCGTGACCTTGGGCAGCAGAACATTCTCGACGGGATAGGGCCACTTGAAGTGCAGGCCAGGGCCCTTCACGCGATCGAACTTGCCGAAGCGCAGGACGATGGCCTGCTCGTCGGGACGGACCTGCACCGTGAAGGCGAAGAACGACACCACGGCGATCGCGGCGACCGCCACCAGCGCCAGCAGCGGCCCCGGCAGGCCGGAGCCCGGCATCACCTGTTTGAGCTTGTCCTGGCTGCGCTTGAGGATCTCCTCGAGGTCGGGCTGTTGCTGGCCGCCCGACGGCCCTTGACCCCATGGTCCGCCGCCGCCGCTTTTCCAGCCGCCGCCGCCGCTCTGATTGCTCCAAGGCATGAGTGGGAAACCTCTGTTGCTAGAGGACTGTTGGATGGGATCATTCGCCGGGCGCGCTCACCCATCGTCGGCTGACGAACGATAGCGCGGCGGTCAGACTTTGTCAGTCGATCCCCGCGCTTATACGTGAGTGAGCGCGAGCGCGCAAACCCGCGCTGACGATGTTGGTTGCGCCGGCGGCAAGTTCAAGCCTCTCTGACGACGGCCCGGCGCGTCGCTCAGGTGGCGAGATGCTTCCGGCGCTCGAGCACGATCAGGGTGAAGGCGTGGTCGTCGCGCGGGCCGGCTGCGATTTCCTCGCGAGAGATCTCGCGCCAGGCCTCGGGGGCGAGGGGCGGGAAGGTAACGTCACCTTCCGGGCGGGCATGAACACGCGAAAGATAAATGCGATCGGTGAGCGCCAGAGCCTCGCCATAGAGCTGACCACCGCCGATGACGACCACTTCGCCGACGCCACGCCGAGCTGCCAGCTCCCTGGCGAGACGGAGTGCTGCGGCGAGGTCGCCGACGACGTGTGCGCCGGCAGGACGCCAGTCGGCGCGCGAGGTGACGACGATGTTGTCGCGACCATCGAGCGGCTTGCCGAGGCTTTCGAACGTCCGACGCCCCATGATCACGGGCTTGCCGAGTGTCAGGGCGCGAAATCGCTTGAGATCGGATGAAATGCGCCACGGCAGGCCGCCGTCACGCCCGATGACGCCGTTCTCGGCGACAGCCACGATGATGGAGACGATCACGTCCGGCACGTTCTCAAGGGTCACTGAGGCCTGCACTTCGCGTCGGCGTCAAACAGCCACCGGCGCCTTGATATGCGGA
>JAGRKR010000196.1 GCA_020442225.1 Hyphomicrobiaceae bacterium
CGCCGCCCGCGGCGCCCGGCCGGAACGGTCGGCCGAGCCGCGACGAATTCTCCAGACTTGACGAAAATCAAGGCTTTAGCCTGTCCAATATGCTCCGTCGGCAGAGCAGGCAGCGGACTGCCTGCTCTTTTCGCATTGCAGGAGGGTACATGCGACGCTTGTTAACGATTGCCGCGGTTGCGCTGCTGAGCGCCCCCCTCGCGACCGCCGCATCGGCGGCCGACGTCGAAAGCGGCAAGGAATTGTTCGGCAAGTGCAAGAGCTGCCACACGGTCGGACCAGGCGCAAAGCACGGCGTCGGTCCGCAACTCAACGGCATCATCGGCCGAAAGGCCGGCTCGCTCGCCGACTTCAAGTACTCCGACAGCATGAAGGCCGAGGCGGCCAAGGGCCTCGTGTGGACCGAGGCGACACTCGACAAGTACCTGGCAAATCCGAAGGCGGTCGTGCCGGCGGGCAGCATGGTGTTCGCCGGTTTCAAGGACAAGGCGGACCGCGACGACGTCATTGCCTACCTGAAGAGCGCCGGCAAGTAGCCGCCGCAGTCGCCTCGCGCACGCCCACACGCCCCGCCCCTGGCGTGGACGATGCGGCCCGCACCGGGGCCTGACCCACCCGGCGCGGGTCCCTCTGCGCTTTCCGCGCCCCCGGGCCGGTCCGCACAGGCCCTTCCCGGCCGGTCGGGGACCGTCAGTGCCGGTGGGGATGGCGGTGCGGCTGGCCGGACTGTGGATGCACGTGATGGGGCTGGCCCCGGTGCGCTTCCAGGAGGTGCTGACGCAGGAGATCGCGTCCGTAGTCGTTGCCGTTGGGCGTGCGAACCACCGTGTGGATGTGCCGACGCGTCGGCACGCTGCGGTCTCCCGGCAGCGCGATAGGGCCTTGGTGGTCGAACTCGATCAGGATCACCGGGCTGTGAATCCGGTAGTAGAAGGCCGCGTTCGCCTCCGTGCCGCCCATCCAGGAGAAGTACGTCTCGTCGAGATGCATCTGGACCTCGACCATCTTCAAGGCGGCATGGTCGTCAGGCATCATGCCGACATAGCGCCCCACCAGCTCGAGCAGCGCCGCGCGATGCGCCGGGCTCAACTGGCTCGCCCGCACCCCCTTGAACGGCACGATGATGTTGTCGCTGAACATGGCAGCCAGCATGGCAGCTTGACCGGTCCGCTCACCGGAATAGGCGAGACGCTGCTGTTCGGGAGGCAGTGAGGTCATGAGCTTCAGCCCCAGGTCCTGCTCGACCTGCAGCACGGCGATGCCCTTGTAGCGCCCCGACAGGGCCTCCACAGGCTCGGACCCCATGAAGGTCGGGGTCATGACGACCTGGTCGCCGAGCACAAAGAAGTTGACGGCGAGGTGATGGCCTTCGATCTGCCAGCCCCAGGGCTCCGTCGCGGACGGCTCACCCATCATCGTCAGCCAGTAGAGATGCTCGCCATACTCCTTGATGTTCTGGACGAGTTCGGCGAGGTGCCCGTTGAGCCGCATGATGTTGCGCGAGGTGTCGTAGCCCCTGGCGCTGAGCGACGCCGAGAGGAGCGCGTAGACGAGCTGCCTCTGGCTCTCGCCGAGCTCCGCGAGCGATACGCCCTGGCGCGGGAAACGATGGATGTTGGCCCAGTCCCGCCACTCGGAATGATCGACCGGGAAGAGTGTCCGCTTGCGCTGCGCCTCGCTCAGGCCGCGCAGGACGGCCTCGGCCGCCTGCCGGACGACCAGCGTCGAGAGCCCGGTCTTCTTCCGCGTGAACAGGCCGGTGCGCACACGTCCGTCGGTGGTGATGCCGACGAACGGCTCGGCAAGCGCCTTCTTTGCCCGCTCGACAGCTCGCCACCTGCCCGGTTGCTGCGCCTGTGCCTCACCGAGCACGAGGCAGACAGCAAGTCCCATCAGTACAATCGGCATCGCCCTCATGTGACCATGCTCCACGACCAAACGGACATCCCGGCAGGATACAGGACCGCACTTCGCGGCGCCAAAGGAAAGTCGTAAGCCCGGAGAAAGCCACACCAGGCGTGCCGGCCCTATCGCCACGCCCAAATCGCCGTGGGCGAGACGCGGACGTCGACACGCGCCATCTCTTGCGCATAGCGCATCTGTGCGATCGCCTTCTAGGCGAGTTCCCCGCGAACGATTGCGGCGCCATCGGCAAGCGCCTTCAGCTTCGCGAACGCCAGGGCGCGCGGCATGTATTTCATGCCGCAGTCGGGAGCCGGCACGAGCTTGTCAGCAGCGACGATCTTCAATCCCGCGCGGATCCGATCCGCGACGACGGCCGCCGTCTCCGCCTGGGGATCGCCGAGGTCGAGTACGCCCAGCATGATCTTTTTCGGCGCCAGCTCCGTCAGGATGCCAAGATCGAGCTTCGGCTGGGCGGCCTCGATTGAAATCGTCTCGGCAACAGTATCGGCGAGCTCCGGCAGGAAGGAATAGCCGACCGGCTTGCTCGAGCCCGGCACGACGGCGGCGTAGCCGAAGCACAAATGCACGACGGTGGCGACCTCGATGCCTTGCAGCGCGCGGTTGATCGCTTTGACCGCGATCCGCTTCGCCGCGTCCGGATCGTTGCGCAGCCACGGCTCGTCGAGCTGGATGACGTCGGCGCCGGCCTTGACGAGATCATGCGCCTCGGCATTCACCGCGGCGGCATAGTCCATGACCATCTCGTCGGCATCCTTGTAGTACTCGTTGCGCGCTTGCTGGCTCATCGTGAAGGGGCCGGGCAAGGTGATCTTGGCCAGCCGGTTGGTATTCCGGCGCAGAAACTCCATGTCCCCGACCTCGACGGGCCGTGTCCGACGGATCGGACCGACTACGCGCGGCACCGGCGTCGGCTGGTTGCCCGTCCGCGCGATCACCTCGCCAGCCGTATCGGCGTCGATGCCGTCGAGGGCCGTGGCGAAGCGGTTCGAATAGCTCTCACGGCGGATCTCCCCGTCCGTGATGATATCGATGCCGGCACGCTCCATGTCGCGAATAGCGAGGACGGTGGCGTCATCCTGGGCCTGCTCCAGGTACTCGTCCGGAATGCGCCAGATGTTCATGCGCACGCGGGGAACCGTCTTCGACAGCATCTCGCGGTTCACGAGCCAGTCCGGTTGCGGATAGCTGCCGACGACGGTCGTCGGAAGGAGCTTGTCGGCCATGGCGTGCACTCTCCATCTGCTCGTGACGCGTCTGTCGCGCCGTGGGCGGCCCGGCCGCCCGTTCTCTACTCAGGCAGCAGCCCCCCGGTCAGGCCGCGGCCGGTTGCGGTGTGGCTTGCGCCCGCGGCTGGGAAGCCGCCTGCGGCGTGCGGCCTGCCGACTGCCAGACCACCATGCGCCGCTCGAGCGCGCGTGCCAGGATGTCGTAGGCCACCGACAGCGTGAGGATCGTGACGATGCCGGCGAAGACGCGCGGGCTGTCGAGGATCGTGCGGTTGAGCGTCACGAGATAGCCGATGCCAGCCGACGCCGTCAGCATCTCGGCCACTACGACGCCGATGATGGCGAGCGCCCCGCCGAGCCGCAAACCACTGAATACAGTGGGCAGCGACGCCGGAATGATCACGCGGGTGATCTGCTGGGGAACCGTCGCCCCCATGCTGCGGGCGGCCAGCAGGAACTGGGGATCGATGGTGCGAATGCCGGCGGCGGTCGACAGCATCACCGGAAAAAACCCGTAGATGCCGGCGAACATGATCTTCGATTCCGAGCCGATGCCGAACCACGCCGTGAAGATCGGGTAGAGAATGACGATAGGCACCGCGTAGAGACTGGAGAACACGGGCAGCAGCAGATCGCGCAGCACGGAGATGCCGCCGATCGTCGCCCCGGCGACGATACCGAGCCCGCAGGCGATGAGCATCGCCACCGCCACCTCGTAGAGCGTCACCAGCAGCGCGGCAAAATACTTGTCCAGATCGAGCCAGAGCACCTTGAGCGTCTTCGACAGCGGCGGCAGGAACAGCTCCGGAAGCAGCCCCATCATGGGCACGACCTCCCACAACACGAGCATCGTCAGGAGGATGGCCCAGCGCACGGCTCTGGGGTTCGGGCGTCGCATCGCTCACCTCATTCCGACTTGCGGATCTGCTGCCAGATGCGCTCGCGCAGCTTGCCGAACGTATCCGTCGCCATCATCTCGTAGGTGCGCGGGCGCGGCAGCGTCACCTCGATATGATCGATGATGCGTCCGGGGCGCGGCGACATGACCAGCACCTCATCCGCCAGATAGACAGCCTCGGTCAGGCTGTGGGTGATGAAGACCACGGTCTTGTTCGTCGTCGACCAGATGCGCAGGAGTTCGTGGCCCATCGTCATGCGAGTCTGCTCATCGAGGGCGGCGAACGGCTCGTCCATCAACAGCACGGGTGGGTCCTGGACCAGACCCCGCGCGATCGAGACGCGTTGCTTCATGCCGCCGGACAGCTCGTGCGGATAGCGGTCGCCGAAGCCTGAAAGGCCGACGAGAGACAGCATGGGCTCGGAGCGCTTGCGACGCTCCTCGCGCGACATGCCGCGCAAGCTCAGCGGGAATTCGATGTTGTCGTAGGTCGTCAGCCAGGGAAAGAGACTCGCCTCCTGAAAGATGACGCCGACGCGGTCGGGGTCCGGCTTGGGAATGGGCCGGCCATGGCAGTGGATGCGGCCCTCGCTGTGATCGCGCAGGCCCGCCATCATCATGAGCAGCGAGGTCTTGCCGCAGCCGCTCGGACCGACGATCACGACGAACCGGCCCGCCCCGACCCGCATCGAGACGTTGCTCAGCGCCGGCACGCCCCCCTCGGCGCCGGGATAGACATGGCTGACGTCGACGACCTCGATGGCGTCGGCGGTCGCAGGGCCGGCTTTCATGTTCGCCACGTACTGCATCGCGCCTCCAGG
>JAGRKR010000197.1:0-4909 GCA_020442225.1 Hyphomicrobiaceae bacterium
CCGCTCAGCTGATAGAGCTCGGTCGGGGGCAGGGCGGCGGGCGGCGCGACCGGCAGCGGCGTCGGCATGGGCGGTTCGGGTGCGCCGCGCGGCGTCGGCGGCTCGGGCAATGCCGGAGCGCCCGGCTGTGGCACCGGCGCCGACACCTCTTCCGACAGAATTTCGAAGACCAGTGGCGACACCCGTGCCGTCACCGCATGCAGGCAGGCGTCCTGGCCGTTCGTGACGATCCAGACCTCGCCGTCGGCGGTGCGTTGCCGGTGGCTGGTGGACGGCTCGAGCGTGGCGACCAGCCGGCGCCGGCCATCGGGGGACACGCTGTAGAGGCGGCGGGTCTGGCTGTCCAAGTTGACGAAGGCAATTTCGGAGGGCGAACCGCCTGTCTTGGATCGCAAGAGGTCGTCGCGGCTGCATCCGAGTGCATGGCTCGGGTCTGCACTTGCAAGAGAAATGACGATGGCTGCGAGCATGACCGCAGCACCGCGGAAATACGTCTTCATTGAGAGTCCCCCCAGACTCCCCGCCTCGAGACCGACGGGATGAAAGCATAGTGAAAGAATAAAAGTCTCTGTTCGTCAGGCTAAGTCTTGCCTCGCAGGCGCGCAAGGTTTAATGGTCCGAAATGTTGTTGGGAAACAGCAAATTGGCTGCCTGTAAGCAACGGCGGCCACATATTCAGAGCTTCGAGAGAGGAGCAAGAGCAGCATTTTCCGATCGAAGGTCGTCTAATTTGCGGATGAATAGTGCGAAATATATTCTCGAATTACATAGAACAACAATGCATAAATCATTTATTGTTGGCATTAAATACATTGCTAACTAAGTAATTATCGCAAAATCAAAAGCAATTCCGTGATCTGATCGCCAATTGTCCAGATCAGGCAGAGGTCGGCACAGACCTCGTCCATCTACCGATGGCGCACATTAACCCTACTTCTTATGATCTGTTGCGTGTCCGACGCGCTTGTCATCCGTTCTCCGCACTCAGATTAACGGATCAGTAAGGATGTTGGGCATGTGGACGGGGCGAGGGAACGGCTGCGTACGCGCAACGACCGGATGGTGGATTGGCAGGGCTCTGGTCGTCCTGGTCGCCGCATTCGGTATGCTGGTGACGGCCCAGATGCCGTCTGCCGAGGCCGCGCGGGGCAAGGGCTACAAGGGGCGCACTGCCAAAGCGAAGGTCAGTCGGGCACGGGCCTATAAGGCTGGTCAGCGGCGGCATCGCGGCCACCGCGCGCGGACGGCGCGTGCGCGGGTCGCACAGCCCCGCATCCGGCAGGTGTCATGGTGGGATGCTCCGGCCGAGACCCCCCGCGCAGCGCCACGCGGGCGCGCAAAACGGGTGGCGCTGGCCCGCGCGACGAAGCGGACGCGGGTTGGTGCGCGCTCCCCCTCGGTCGCACCGGCCAATTGGTGGGATCCGCCGGCGCCCTCCGCGCGCAAGGTACGGCGACACCGACATGTGGGGCGCAGGCATGTCCGCGCGAAGCGTTGGACCCACGCCCGTTTGACGCCGCGGCGGCCGGCCAGGCAACGCCCTATCCGTCTTGCAGCGCTCGGCCCGGCTCCGCTGGCGTCGGTGCCGCGTCCTGGCACGGGCTCGAGCATCGTACGCTATGCTTCGGGTGTGCCCTCCAGTTGCGTGCCGGCCGGGCTCAAGAGCGTCCTCTATGCCGTGGCCAACCGCTTCGGGACGGTCACAGTAAGCTCGACGCTCCGCCGGTCCCGTCACAATCGCCGTGTCGGTGGCGCGCGTCGCTCCTGGCATCTCCAGTGCCGCGCCGTCGATTTCCGCGTGCATGGCAATACGCGCGGCCTGATGGCCTTCCTGCGAAGCCAGCCGGCGGTCGGCGGCTTGAAGCGGTACGCGTTCGGCTTCTACCACATCGACAACGGTCCGAGACGTAGCTGGTAGCTCCCGGCGAGACGCGTTCGGCCGGGGTCGCCAGGCGTCCCTGGCCGAACGCGCGTGCTGATCTGGCGCAGGCATTAACCCGGCTTTAATTCAACACGTGTGCACTGGATCGACGAGGCACACGGGACGACGCGCCATGATTCGCCGGCAGGCAGTGGCGCACAATTCCGTTCGGGCTGACCTGAGGCGGTGGTGGCCATGACTTTGGCGCCGCATGCCATCGGCGAGGGCGATGTGAGACGGAACAGCCTTTTCAAAGCTGCGGGTCTTGGTCGATGCGCAACTGCGCTCGGCGTTGCTGTGGCCTGGCTGTCCGCGATGCTCACCACCGTTTCGGCCGGACCGCTTTCGCGGCCGGAGGCCCAGATGCGCGGCACCATCTCGCCGGTCATTGCGAGGCCCGACCTGGCGATCCCGGCGGTTCGAGGGGGCTGGCAGCCCAGAATCGAGCGATCGGCGCCGGCCGAGCCCGCCATCTCCTACCTTCCGGCGGCGCGCGAAACCTGCTTGCCGGAAAGCCTGCGTCGTGTGCTGGAGAGGGTGGCGGCGCGGTTCGGTCCGGTGGTCGTCTCGTCGACGCACCGCGATCGTTCGCACAATGCCAGGGTCGGTGGTGCCAGCCATTCACTGCACCTCGACTGTCGCGCGGTCGATTTCCGGGTGGTTGGCGGTGACAAGGGGCTCTGGCAGTTCCTGAAGTCGCAACCGGACATCGGTGGCCTCAAGCGCTATGCCTTCGGCTTCTATCACATCGACGACGGGCCGCGCCGGAGTTGGTAGGCGTCAGCACGGCTCGACATGATCGAGCCGGCTAAGGCGCATGCGGACATGGCGCATGAAGGCCCGGCCAGTGGCGCTGATCGGTGTGGCGGACGCCGTTATGAAGCACGTCTGATACTCGAGCGCCGGTTCGAACGGCCGCATCTCCAATCCCTTTCCGAGGCTCTGGGCGACGGGGAAGGGGTTCGTCAGCGAAACACCCATCCCCCTCCGGACGAGTTCGACCAGGGCGACGGCCGTCGCCGTCTCGACCACGATATGCGGCACGAACCCGGCCTCGCTGCAAATCCGGTCGATGAAGGCGCGTGTGCGATGGCGCCGGGTGAGCGCCACGAACGCCGTCTCGGCAAGGTGCTCGGGCCGCACGACGTCGAGCTTGGCGAGGGGGTGGCCGGCCGGCATCACGCAGACGGCCCTGGAGCGACAGAACGGATCGTAATGCACGCTCGTTCGCGGTGCGCCGAGCGAGGCGATGGCGATGTCGAAGCGATCCTCGGCGATGCCGGAAAAGAGCACGTCGCTCGAGCAGATCTCGAACATGATGCGGCGCTCGGGGTGCAGCTTCAGGAACGAAGCGATCTGGTCCGGCATGAAACGGTGGGCCAGGGTTGGTGGCGCGGCCAACCGCAGAACCGCGTTTCCCGCGTCCGACCAGCGCCCGGTTTCGATGCGTTCGAGCGTCTCGAAGAGGGGGGCCAGGCTGGCGTTGAGCGCCTGTGCCTCAGGCGTCGGCGTCATGCGCCCCTGCTGGCGGACGAACAGCATATGCCCGAGCCTCGCCTCGAGCTGCGCGATGCAGCGGCTGACGCCCGATTGTGACATGCCCAGGCGCTGGCCGGCGGCCGTGGCTGTGCCCGTCGCGAGCAGGGTGCGCAGCACAAGGTACTCTTTGATGTTGTGATCCGCCGATCCCACCGTCCACCAGATGGCTGCCATTGCTCGACAGGCAATGCCCGTTGCTCATAGACTAATGAGGCTACCGGGTGGCCGGCAAGGCATGTTCGTGTTGCGTTGGGTCCGGGTATTCCAATAAGACAAACAAATCCTGTCTGCTACGGTCATGATTTCAGGATCGAACGAAGACCACGGTGGTCCGCCGGTTCTGTCGAGGAGGGAGACGAGCGAGATGTTCAGAATGCGCGGTGTAATGCGCGGCCTTGCGCTTGCGGCGGTGGTTTCGACTGCCTTTGCCGCGACGCCGGTCGTCGCGAAGGAGTTGAAGATCGCCCTCGGCACGGAGCCGACGTCGATCGACCCCCACTATCACAACCTCGGTCCCAACAACGCGCTGATGGCGCACATTTTCGATCGGTTGGTCGATTTCGACGCCCAGCAGCGCTTGCGGCCCGGTCTTGCGGTGTCCTGGAAGGCGGTCAATCCGACGACGTGGGAGTTCAAGCTCCGCAAGGGTGTGAAGTGGCACGACGGCTCGCCGTTCACGGCTGACGACGTCGTCTTTACCTTCGGTCGCGCGCCCAACGTGCCGAACAGCCCCGGCAGCTTCGGCATCTACGTCAGGGGTAAGACCGTCGAGAAGGTCGATGACCACACGATCCACATCAAGACCGCCAAGCCCTATCCGCTGATGCCGAACGATGTCGCCACGATCGCCATCGTCTCGAAGAAGCATGGCACCGGCGCTTCGACGGCCGACTACAACTCCGGCAAGGCCGCGGTCGGCACGGGGCCGTTCAAGTTCACCGAGTATGTGCCGGGCGATCGCATCGTGTTCACGCGCAACGACGCCTACTGGGGTCCGAAGTCGCCTTGGACCAAGGTCACCCTCAAGCCCATCAAGTCGGGCCCGTCTCGCGTGGCGGCTCTGCTTGCCGGTGATGTCGACGTGGTCGATCAGGTGCCGACGACTGACATCGCGCGCCTCAAGAAGGACAAGCGGCTCGTGCTCTCGAGCGGCGTGTCCAACCGCGTCATTTACCTCCACATCGATCACGCGCGCGACATGTCTCCCTTCGTGAAGGGCAAGGACGGCAAGGAGATCAAGAGCCCGCTGAGGGACGTCCGGGTGCGGCGCGCGATCTCGATGGCCATCAACCGCGACGCCATCGTCGCCCGCGTCATGGAGGGGCAGGCGATCCCGGCTGGCCAGCTCCTGCCGAAGACGTTCTTCGGCGTCTCCAAGAAGCTGAAGCCCGTGAAGTTCGACATGGCGGGTGCCAAAAAGCTGCTGGCCGCCGCCGGCTATCCGAACGG
>JAGRKR010000197.1:4970-8017 GCA_020442225.1 Hyphomicrobiaceae bacterium
GGCCAGATGCTGACGCGAGCCGGCATCCAGACCAAGGTTGAGACGATGACGCGCTCCGTGTTCTTCAAGCGCGCCTCGTCGGGCGGTCCCGACAAGTCTCCCGAGTTCAGCTTCATCCTGGTTGGTTGGGGTGCAGGCTCGGGTGAGGCGTCCTCGCCGCTCAAGTCGCTGATCGCCACGTTCAACCGTGCCAAGGGCATGGGCGCGGGCAATCGCGGCCGCTACTCGAACAAGGAGGTCGACCGCCTGATCGAAGAGGCACTGGCGACGGTCGACGACACGAAGCGTGCCGCGCTTCTTGCCAAGGCCACCGAAGTCGCCATCGAGGATGGCGCGATCATTCCGCTGCACTATCAGGTCAACACCTGGGCGACGCGGAAGGGCCTCAAGTACACGCCGCGCACCGACGAGCGCACGGTGGCGATGGAAGTCGCCGCGACCAAGTAAGGCTAAGGCCTGATGCAACGACAACCGCCGCCCCTGCCGACGCGCACGGGGCGGCGGGACTGCCTTTCCCGCGAGGGACGAGCCCGGTTTGAGCGTCCTCGGCGGTCCGTAGTCTTACTCGAACACTGAGAGGGGGCCGAGTGACGGCTTTCATCATCAGACGCCTCATGCAGAGCGCGATGGTGGTCTTCGCCATGTCGGTGCTGGTGTTTTTCGGCGTCAGCGTCATCGGCGATCCCGTCGACGTTCTCGTGAGTCCCGACGCCGATCAGGAAGAGATCGAGCGCGTCACCAAGCAATTCGGCTTCGATCTGCCCAAGTGGCAGCAGTACCTCTTGTTCATGAAGGGCGCTTTCCAGGGCGATCTCGGCAAGTCGTTCGTCTTCGGCGAGTCGGCGCTGCAGCTTATCTTCGACCGCCTGCCCGCCACGCTCGAGCTGACGGTCGCCTCTCTCCTGATGGCGATCATCATCGGCATCCCGCTCGGGCTCTATGCCGGCTTGAAGCCGAACTCCTTCGCGGCCAAGTCGATCATGGCGACCTCCATTTTCGGCTTCAGCCTGCCGACCTTCTGGGTCGGACTGATGCTGATCATGATCTTTTCGGTGATCCTCGGCTGGTTGCCGACGACAGGGCGAGGCCAGACGGCGGAGTTTCTCGGGATCACCTCGAGTTACTTCACGCTCAACGGCCTGTCGCATCTGTTCCTGCCGGCTTTCAATCTCGCCCTCCTGAAGATTTCGCTGGTCATCCGATTGACCCGGGCCGGCACGCGCGAGGCCATCCTGCAGGACTACATCAAGTTCGCACGCGCCAAGGGGCTTGCGCCCTCGCGCATCGTCCTCGTGCATCTGCTCAAGAATATCCTGATCCCCGTGGTGACGGTGCTCGGGCTCGAATTCGTTGGGCAGGTGGCGTTCTCCGTCGTGACGGAGACCATCTTCGCTTGGCCCGGAATGGGTAAGCTCCTCATCGATTCCATTCTCCAGCTCGATCGGCCGATCATCGTGGCCTACCTGGTCATGATCGTGCTGCTCTACGTCGTGGTGAACCTGATCGTGGATATCGTCTACTCGCTGCTCGATCCGCGTGTCAGGCTCGGGGAGAAATCGTCATGACCATTGCAACCGATGACCGCGGCGGTTCCCTCGGCCCGGCGGCACCACCCGTCGAGACGCCGTTCCGGCGCTTCCTCTCCGAGTTCCTGGAGAGCAGGATTTCCGCGCTCGCGCTCGGCGTGCTGCTGATCATCGTCGTTTTCGCCCTGCTGGCGCCGTGGATCACGCCGCAGAACCCCTATGACCTCGGTCAGGTCGATGTGCTCGACAGCCGGCAGGCGCCCGGCGGGCAGAGCATGGCGGGCTACACGTTCTGGCTCGGCTCCGATGGCGCCGGCCGCGATCTCCTGAGCGCCATTCTCTATGGCCTGCGCATTTCCCTGGCGGTGGGCGTCACCTCGGGCTTCCTCGCCATGATGGTTGGTGCGGCCATCGGCCTTATCGCGGCCTATGCGGGCGGGCGCATCGAGAGCCTGATCATGCGCATCGTCGATCTGCAGCTCTCGTTCCCGTCGGTGCTCATCGCCCTGATGCTGGTGGCGCTGTTCGGGAAGGGCATCGACAAGATCATGCTGGCGCTCGTCATCGTGCAGTGGGCCTACTATGCCCGCACCGTGCGCGGCTCGGCGCTGGTGGAGCGCAAGAAGGAATACGTGGAGGCCGCCCGCTGCCTCGGCCTCGGCAATGCGCGCATCCTCTTCCGCCACATTCTGCCCAACTGCCTGGCGCCGCTCATCGTGGTCGCCACCGTGCAGACGGCCCATGCCATCGCCCTCGAGGCGACGCTTTCCTTCCTCGGCGTGGGCCTGCCTCAGACGGAGCCGTCTCTCGGCGTGCTGATCGCCAACGGCCACGAATACATGCTCTCCGGCCAGTACTGGATCAGCTTCTTCCCGGGCGTGGCGCTGCTCCTGACGATCGTGTCGATCAACCTCGTCGGTGACCAGCTCCGCGACGTGCTCAATCCGAGGCTCAAGCGATGACCGACGCACCGACGCTCGAGGTCGACGGCCTCAAGACTCATTTCTTCACCAAGGCCGGCGTCGTCAAGGCGGTCGACGGCGTCAGCTTCCACGTGCGAGCCGGCGAGGTGCTGGGGCTGGTCGGCGAGTCCGGCTGCGGCAAGTCCATTACCGGCTTCTCGATCATCGGCCTCATCGACCATCCCGGACGCATCGTCGAAGGCGCCATTCGCTTCAAGGGCGAGGATCTCGTCACTGCTGGCGAGCAGCGGCTGCAGCACCTTCGCGGCGACCGCGTCGCCATGATCTTCCAGGACCCGATGATGACGCTCAACCCGGTGTTGCGCGTCGACACGCAGATGGTCGAGACCGTGCTGGCGCACCGCGACGTCGATCGCAAGACTGCGCTTGCTCTGTCGCGGGATGCGCTGGCGCAGGTCGGCATCCCCTCACCGGAGCAGCGGCTCAAGAACTATCCGCACGAGCTGTCCGGCGGCATGCGCCAGCGTGTGGCCATCGCCATCGCTTTCCTCAACAAGCCGGATCTCATCATCGCCGACGAGCCGACCACGGCCCTCGA
>JAGRKR010000198.1 GCA_020442225.1 Hyphomicrobiaceae bacterium
CGTGCACCCGGGCAAGATCGTCTCGACGTCTCAGGAGGTCGAGGTGCAGGTGCTCGAGGTCGATCCGCATAAGCGGCGCATCTCGCTCGGCCTCAAGCAGACCCAGGACAACCCGTGGGACGTCTTCCTCACGGCGCATCCGAAGGGCTCGACGGTCGAGGGGCCTGTCCGCAACATCACCGAGTTCGGCCTGTTCATCGGGCTCGACGGGGGTGTCGACGGCATGGTCCATCTCTCCGATCTCGACTGGAACCGGCCCGGCGACGAAGTCATCAAGGAGTTCAAGAAGGGCGACACGGTCAGCGCCGTGGTGCTCGATGTCGATCCGCAGAAGGAGCGGATCAGCCTCGGCATCAAGCAGCTCTCCGGCGATCCTTTCGACACCGCCGGCACGCTCAAGAAGGGCGAAGTGGTGACCTGCGAGGTCGTCGGCGTCCAGGAGAGCGGCATCGAGGTCAAGATCGCCCAAACCGAGCTCACGGCGTTCATCAAGCGCTCGGATCTGTCGCGTGACCGCTCCGAGCAGCGGCCGGAGCGCTTCAACGTCGGCGACAAGGTCGATGCGCAGGTGCTGCAGATCGACAAGACCAGCCGGCGCATGTCGCTGTCGATCAAGGCGCTCGAGATCTCCGAGGAGAAGCAGGCGGTGGCCCAGTACGGCTCGACCGACAGCGGCGCCTCGCTCGGCGATATCCTTGGCGCAGCTCTCAAGAAGCGCGAGGGCGACGGCGACACCAAGGGTTGATGGGCCGCCATCATCGGGAACTGCAGGGCACGGGGCGTGGACACACACGCCCCGTGCCTTTTCGTTTGCCACCCGCTCGCCCCGCATTTCCATCCGTGGAGATCATGATCTAGAGTGCGAGCGACCTCGACGGACACGCGACCGCATGTCCTCGCGGTGGCGAATTGCACTCCCATTCAAAGAGATAGGGTGCGTCCCGCACTTCCCTATCGACCAATCGCATCCTAGAGTGGCCGCAGAACCGGCAGGGCCGCACCGAGACGGAAGTCGCGAGGTTGGCCCCTGCCCGCTGCGCCGGCCCACCACCCGGGACATGTTAAGGAAGGTCACCATGACCCTCGAGACCGAGGCCATCTTGGACAGGCGCCGTCTCAAGCGGAGCATCTCCGTTTGGCGCATACTGGCGATCGTCGCGGGCGCCGTGGCCCTGCTCGCCGTCATCATCCCGACGGCCTCGCCTTCGGGAGGCTGGCTGCCCACCAAGCAGATCGCGCGCGTCGAGATCAGCGGCCTCATCACGGAGGATCGCGATCTCCTGACCCTGCTCAAGCGTCTGGCGAAGGACAAGAGCGTCGAGGCCGTGATCGTCTCGGTCAACAGCCCTGGTGGCACGACCGTCGGCGGCGAGGCCGTGTTCGAGGCCCTGCGCGAGCTTGCCAAGACCAAGCCGGTCGTGGCGGTCTTCGGCACCATCGCCACCTCCGCCGCCTACATCGTCGGGCTGGCCACGGATCGCATCGTGGCCCGCGGCAACACGATCACGGGCTCGGTCGGCGTCATCTTCCAGTGGGCGGAGGTCAGCCAGCTTCTGGAGAAGCTCGGCGTCAAGATGCACGAGATCAAGAGCGGAGCGCTCAAGGCGAACCCATCGATGTTCCAGCCGCTGGACCCGGCCGGGCGCAAGATCGCCGAGCAGATGGTCCAGGAGTCCCAGCGCTGGTTTCTCGGCCTCGTGAAGAGCCGCCGCGGCATCGATGCCGCAGCCGTGCCGGGCCTGCAGGAGGGGCGAGTGTTCTCGGGACGCGAAGCGCTCGGCCACAAGCTCATCGACGAGATCGGCAGCGAAGCCGAGGCCATCCGCTGGCTCGAAGAGAAGCGCGGCGTGACGAAGTCGCTGAAGATCGTCGATCGCAAGGCGAAACGAGCCGCACAATGGAGCTGGTTGCGCGGCGCCACCGCCTACCTGCTGTCGCTGCTCGGCCCCGCCGGCGAGCGAATCGCACAATTCCTGGTCGATGAGCGCGGCTGGGGGCTGACTCGCCTTGACGGCCTGCTTTCCGTTTGGCAACCTACTGAAAATTAACGAAAAGCAAAGCGCTCAGGATAGGGAGCAGGCGGCGATGATCAAGTCGGAGCTGATACAGAAAATCGCGACCGTAAACCCGCATCTCTATCACCGGGACATCGAGCGCATCGTCAACGTCATCTTCGACGAGATCGTCGAGGCGCTGGCTCGTGGCGACCGGGTCGAGCTTCGCGGTTTCGGCGCTTTTACGGTCAAGCACCGTGCGCCGCGCCAGGGCCGCAATCCGCGCACGGGCGCCCCCGTCGAGGTCGACGAGAAGTATGTGCCCTTCTTCAAGACGGGCAAGGATCTGCGCGAGCGCCTGAACGGCGGCAGCGACTTCCAGGACGACTGAGGACGCCGCGGCTCGCCGTGAAACCATGCCGGCGGAAAAGCTTGAGCGCTCCGGCTTGACCGTGCACCCTGCTATGGTCCATGACCCGGATGCTGCGCGACGGCCGCCAGCTTGTTTCCCGTTACGGGAAGCTCGGGTGAGCTGACGATCAGTCGTGTGGACTATGACTGCGAGTGGAGGGCTACCTCGGTGATCAGGCGTATCGTCATCGGCCTCTTGGCAATTCCGGTCGGCGTGCTGCTCATTACTCTGGCCGTGGCAAACCGCCACGCCGTGCGGCTCGTGCTCGATCCGTTCCGTCCGGAAAACCCCGTCGTTTCGGCCGTGCTGCCGTTCTATGCCTTCCTGTTCGGCACCCTCATCATCGGCGTGATCATCGGCGGGATCGCGACCTGGATCGCCCAGAGCCATTGGCGCCGTGCGGCCCGCCGGCGCTCGCAAGAGGCGGCGCGCTGGAAGGCGGAAGCCGATCGCCTGACGCGCGAGCGCGATCAGAGCGTGGCGCGGGAGCGGCCGGGCGCGGGGCGCACCACCTCTGGAACCGCCCTGGCCGTGCGCTGAGCGGCCCCGCGAGGCCGGATGCGCATGCGATCCTGCGACGGCCCACGCGAGGACGTTGGCCCTCGACCGACGCCCGTGTCATAGGATTTGTGGAACCGCAGCACCCCTGCCCCGGCATCTGACGTGAGCAGAGAAGCGGTCAGGCGACGGCGCCAGCGCCACGTCTGACCATGGGAGAGAGCCGACCCGTTCGGCGGAACAGACGACGCCATGAGCAAGACGCGCGTCAAGATTTGTGGCGTGAGCACCTTAGAGGTCGTCGAGGCTGCCATTGCGGCCGGCGCGGATCTGCTGGGCTTCGTGCATTTCGCCCGCAGCCCCCGCCACGTCAGCCTCGAGGCGGCAGCCGCGCTGATGGCTCATGCGAAGGCGCTGGGTCGCGTCGAGACGGTGCTCCTGCTCGTCGATCCGAGCGACGATCTGCTCGACGCGGTCGAGCGGACGCTGTCGCCGGACATCCTGCAACTGCATGGCCACGAGACGCCGGCCCGCGTCGAGGCGGTGGCGCGGCGCGGACGGTGGACGGTTTGGAAGGCCTGCCCGGTCGCCTCGCGGGCGGATGTCGCAAGCGCGGTCGCCTACCATGCGCCGGGCACGCGCGCCGATCTCGTGCTGTTCGATGCCAAGCCGCCCGCGGACCCGGCGGCACTGCCGGGCGGCAACGGGCTTGCATTCGACTGGCGCATCCTCGATAGCATTTCCGGACGGATGCCGTTTGCGCTTGCCGGTGGCCTGACGCCGGAGAACGTGGCCGATGCCATCCGATTGACCGGGCCCGACATCGTCGACGTCTCCAGCGGCGTCGAGTGTCGTCCCGGCGTCAAGAGTCTCGAGCTTGTCCGCCGTTTCATCGCGGCGGCAGGCTCCGCGGAGCGGCCGCCCAGGCCCTCGATGCAGGAGCGACCCTGATCATGACCTCGACCAGCGAGTCAGCGGACGGCGGACACAAGGCGAACAGCCTGAGGACCGGACCGGACGAACGCGGCCATTTCGGCATCTACGGCGGACGCTTCGTCGCGGAAACGCTGATGCCGCTGATCCTCTCGCTCGAGAAGGCCTATCGCGAGGCCAAGGCCGATCCGGCCTTCAAGGCGGAGATCAGCTATCTCAACACGCACTACTCAGGCCGGCCGTCGCCGCTCTATTACGCCGAGCGCCTGACCGA
>JAGRKR010000199.1 GCA_020442225.1 Hyphomicrobiaceae bacterium
CCGATCTCGGCGAAGCCGAAGCCCATGCCGAGGATGGCGTCCGGCACGCGGGCGTCCTTGTCGAAACCAGCGGCGATGCCGAGCGGATTGGGGAAGTGCAGCCCCATGGCGTCGACCGCGAGGCGCGGATCACGATCCGGCGCGCGCCGGGGAAAGAGACCGCGCTCGAGAGCCTTCAGGGTTACCTCGTGCGCCGTTTCCGGCTGCAGGGCGAAGAGGCAGGGACGGGCGAGCGTGATCAGTGCGTCGAGCATCATCCGACCTCGTCAGGCAGGGCGTAGCGGCCGTCGCCGCCACGCTCGATGAAGATTGTGCCGATGACGTCGCCGAGCATCAGCGGTGCGTAGAGGTGGGGGAAGAGCTCATCGCCGCGCGCCGGCTCCCACCTGAGGCGTGTCGCCATGCCGTCTGCGCGCAATTGCGCCAGAACCAGCGTGCCGTCGTCCTTGAAGTGGCGCGCGAGCGTAGCCGGCAACTGCCGGCCTGTGCACAAGTGGATGTAGCCGTCGCGCAGGTCGTCGCGGGAGCCCTCGAAGCGCCCGAGCGTGCGGAATGTCTCCCACTCGCCCGTGCGGAGAATCTTGAAGAGCCGCTCACCCCCCGTCCCGGTCATCGTCCCTCAATCCCTCTGGCCTGCCTTTGCCGGGCCGGCTCGAGCGCTCGCAAGTCCCGCATTTGCTGCGTGCACTGATCTGTACTAGTGTGCGCGCGGCCTCGATGGACAGTCATCCGCACTCCATCGCAGCCATGATCTGCATCATGACTCGCACCCTCGATCCTAAGCATAGGGCGCGATTCACGTTTCCGATGGAAGTGCAGAGCGCTTCCCTCTCGACCGATGGCACCCTAGAGTGCTTACCCAAAGGCTGGCCTCGAGCGAGGATGTGGCACCCGGCACTGCCGCCGGAGCGTCATCCGAGACGTCGAGCCGTGCCGCCGTCCCGCTCATCCAGCCACTCCTGGCTACAGTCGACGACGTGGTTTCGCAATGGTCATGAAGAACGCTTTCCCGATGACGCATTCCCAGATCTGGAACGCTATCGACGCCTTGGCGGCGCACAACGGGCTGACGCCTTCGGGCCTGGCGCGCAGGGCGGGCCTCGATCCCACCACCTTCAACAAGTCGAAGCGCCAGACGGATGCCGGTCGTCAGCGCTGGCCGAGCACGGAGAGCATCGCCAAGATCCTGCAGGCCATGCACGTGCGCCTCGATGACTTCGCGGCGCTCATGGCCGCGGCCGGCTACGCGCCGCGCTGGGACGAGAAGACGGTCGGGCGCGCCTATCCGATCGTCGGTGTGGCGCGGGAGAGCTCGATCGAGTTCTTCGGGCCGTCCGGGACGCCGGCGGTGGCGGACAAGGGCGGAGCCATCGCGCCGGCCATCGTCGACGACGAGGCCTTCGCGCTCGAGATCGCCGACAACAGCCTCGAGCCGGTCTATCGCGCCGGGGACATTCTGCTGGTCTCGCCGAGGGCGGCCGCGCGCCCTGGCGACCGCGTCGTCGTCAAGTCGAAGAGTGGCACGCCGGTGCCGCGCATCCTGCTCGGTGCGAGCCGCAAGGCACTCGAGCTCGGACCCATGGTGCCGGGGCAGCGACGCCTGCGCCTCGAGAGCGACAGCCTCGATTGGATGGCGAGGATCGTCTGGGCGAGCCAATAGCGCTCCAGTCCTGCGGATCGTTCGATACTTCAGGCCATATTCGTCACCTAGAAGTCGGGACATGCGTGCCGCGGCACGCTATGGTATGCGAAAATATTGGATCGGTGTTGGTGTTGCGACGCTGCCGGAACTTTCGATCCGCCATAAGAACACTGCATTGGGGAAGCCCCGCTCATGCGTTCCAAGTTCCGAAGCGAGCCGATGTGTTTGCGAGAACTGCTGTCCGGCAAGCAGGTTCTGAAGACTCCCGCCTTCCAGCGGCGCTATGCCTGGACGCCGAAGGAGGCCGGCCAGCTCATCGTCGACCTCCTGCATGATTTTGTCAGTGAGCCCGAGCCGGCGAGCCCGGCGGAGGTCTTTCTCGGGACCATCCTGTTGCTTTCGGAGGTCGGCGCGCCCGCGCAACTGCCCGGCGGCGCCGACCCGGCCAGCCAGTCGGAGCACGAGATCATCGATGGGCTGCAGCGGCTCGTCACGCTGAGCGTGCTCGTCGCCGTGCTGCGCGATGCGATCGAGGATGCAGACGTCGTCGATGAGCTCGAGCGATGTCTTTTCGTGCACTCCGACGTCGCGCCGGCGCCTCCGCGCCTGGGGCTGCCCGATCCGGAAGGCGGTTACCTCCGGGAGGCCGTATTCCGGCGTCCGGGCGAGCGGGAGGCGGGCGACGACGGCGTGGACACCGATGGCGAGGAGCGTTTCGCCGCGGTCCTCGATCTGTTCCGCCAGGAGATTGGCGATCTCGCGCCGGACCAAAGGATCGCCTTCGCACGGTATCTGCTGGAGGCCTGCACGTTCATCATCGTCGTGACCGCCGATATCGACCGCGCCTTGCAGATGTTCACGGTGCTCAACGATCGTGGCAAGCCGCTCGCCTCCAAGGACGTCATCAAGGCCTTTCTGCTCGGCGATCTCCCGGTGAGCGAGCGCTCCCAGGCCCTGCAGCAGTGGCATTCGCTCGAGCATGCGCTCGGTCAGGAGTTCGAGCCCTTGTTCAGCCATATCCGGGCGATCGAAGGCGGCGGGCGGGAGAAGATCGTCACGGAGATCAAGGCGGCGGCGATGGCGGCGGGCGGCGGTCGGCTGTTTCTCGAGGAGACCATGCTGCCGCTGGGCGAGGCGCGCCGCTGGCTGCTGCGGACCAATCACATGGGGTTCGCGGAGGCGGGCGAGGTCAATCGGCATCTGTCCTACCTCGGCTGGCTCGGCGCCAGCGACTGGTGCCCGCCGAGCATGCTCTTTCACAAGCTGCACGCCGAAGATCCCGTGCGCCTGCTCGCCTTCCTGCGGGGGATGGAGCGGCTCGCGTTCGCGATGCTGATCCTCGGGCTCGGCGGCCCGCGACGCTTGCAGCGCTACCGGGCCGTGATCGCCGACATCAAGGATGGCGACGCATGGTCCACGCCGGAAAGCGCACTCGCCCTGACGCGGGACGAGCAGAAGAACGTGCTCTTCAACATTTCCCACGACCTGCACGGCCGCAGCCCGCAAGCGTGCAAGCTGCTGCTGATGCGGCTCAACGACGAGCTGGCCGGCGGCAGCGAGCGGCTGGTGCCCACCGGACTGACGGTCGAGCACGTGCTGCCGATGAGACCGAGCCGCACGAGCCTGTGGCGTCAATGGTATCCCCGCGCGGACATGCGGGACTATTGCACCGGCTGTCTCGGCAACCTGACGCTGATCGCAAAACGTGACAACGACAAGGCCCGCAATCTCGAGTTCGAGAAGAAGCGCGAGGTCTACCTCGGCGCAGCGAGCATCAACGCGCTCACCAGCACCGTCATCGAGGAATCGACGTGGCAGTCCGAGCAGGTCCTCAGGCGCGACGAGCGCCTGCTCGCGGCCGTACGGGCGATGTGGAGCATCGAGGGCACGGCCGGCTGGCGCGGCTGACGGCGGTCGGGCGCAGGCGAATCCGGCCTGCGAGCCCGCCCCGCTCTTCGGCTTGCTCCGGTCTCGAGGGCTGGTTATCCTCGCGCGCATGAGCACGGACTACATACCTAGTCGCCGCTCGGATACGCGCGCAGCCTCGAGCTCCAGTATCCGGCAGCCTCTCTATGTTCAGGTCGCTCACGCCATCGCCGACCGCATTTCGTCGGGCACGTATCCTGTCGGCTCACTGCTGCCGACGGAAGAGAAACTCTGCCAGGTCTTCCGTGTCTCGCGCCATACGGTGCGCCAGGCCTACCAGCACCTGCGCAACCAGGGACTGATCTCGGCGCGCAAGGGGGTCGGCACGCGGGTCGAAGCGAAGGCGCCGAACGTCGGCTACAGCCACTCGACCCAGTCCATTTCCGATCTCCTGCACTATGCCCAGGGCGCACCGCTCAAGGTGCGAAAGGTCGAAGAGGCGCGTGTCGACACGCGCATTGCCGAGCGCATCGGCTGCCGCTCGGGACGGACGTGGCTGCGCGTCTCGGGGGTGCGCGAAATCCCCGGCGCGAACGAGCCGCACTGTCTGACGGAGATCTATATCGATCCAGCCTATGGCGAGCTGGTGCGCGACCTCGGCGCGGTCGAGGACGCGCTGTGGATGCGCATCGAGCAGCAGTTCGGCGAGGTCATCGTCGAGGTCGAGCAGATCATCACGGCGACCAAGCTTACCAAGGACGAGGCGGGGCTTCTGGGCTCGGAGGATGACTCGGCGGCGCTCAGGATCATCCGCCGGTATTACGCCACGGGCCGGCGTCTCGTCGAAATCTCGGCAAATCTCTATCCGGCCAGTCGCTTCTCTCACTTGATCACGCTGCGTCGCGACGGGACCTGGCCGACGACCCCGTAGGATCGTGCAGCGTTCTTTGCTAATCAGGATGGGCACGTGATGGCGTCTCGCGGCGGCGAGACGAGGACGCGTGAGCACAGGCGGCGCTGCGGACGGGCGGCGGGTCCAGTCGAGGGAGAACGGCAATGGCGGATGCGAAGCGCAAGAAGCCCGAAGAGCTGAGAAGCCACCGCTGGTTCGGCGTCGACGACCTCAGGGGGTTCGGCCACCGCTCGCGGTTGCGACAGATGGGCTACGACCCGGCCGACTGGGACGGCCGGCCGGTGATCGGCATCGTCAACACCTGGAGCGACATCAACTCCTGCCACGCGCACTTGCGCGAGCGGGCCGAGCAGGTGAAGCGCGGCGTGCTGCAGGCGGGCGGCTTTCCGCTGGAAATGCCGGCGATCTCGCTCGCCGAGCCGTTCATGAAGCCCTCGACGATGCTCTATCGCAACCTTCTCGCCATGGAGACGGAAGAGCTGCTGCGCAGCTATCCGATCGACGGCGCGGTGCTGCTCGGCGGCTGCGACAAGACCACGCCGGGCCTCGTCATGGGCGCCATTTCCATGGGCATTCCGTCGATCTATGTGCCGGCCGGGCCGATGCTCCGGGGCAACTGGCAGGGCAAGCCGCTGGGCTCGGGCTCGGACGTTTGGAAATACTGGATGGAGAAGCGCGCTGGCACCATCAGCCAGGAGGAGATGGACGACATCGAGAACGGCATCGCCCGTTCCTTTGGCACTTGCATGACCATGGGCACGGCGGCGACGATGATGTCGGTCACCGATGCGCTGGGCCTGTCGCTGCCGGGCGCCTCGTCGATACCGGCGGCCGATGCCAACCATCCGCGCATGGCCAAGGCGGCCGGCCGGCGCATCGTCGACATGGTCTGGGAGGATCTGACGCCGGATCGCATCCTGACCGCCGGCGCCGTCGACAATGCCATCAAGGTGCACATGGCGCTCGGCGGCTCGACCAACTGCATCATCCACCTGATCGCCATGGCGCGGCGTGCCGGCATCGCGCTCTCACTCGAGCGCTTCGACCAGCTCTCGCGGGAGGTGCCGGTCATCGCCAATATCCGGCCCTCCGGCGCCTTCCTGATGGAGGACTTCTATTACGCCGGGGGGCTGCGCGCCCTCATGGCTTCGCTTGCGAGCCGCCTGGACCTCGGCTGTCTCACGGCGAACGGCAGGACGCTCGGCGAGAACATCGCCGGCGCCGCCATCCACAACGCCGACGTCATCCGTCCGTTGAGCGACCCGATCTATGCGGAAGGCGCGACGGCCGTGCTGCGCGGCAACCTGGCGCCGAGAGGTTGTGTCATGAAGCCGGCGGCGGCCGAGGCGCGTCTGCGCAAGCACCGCGGCAAGGCGCTCGTCTTCGAGGACTACAACGAGATGGCGCGCGAGGTGGAGCGCGACGACCTCGACGTCACGCCCGATCACGTGCTGGTTCTCAAGAACTCGGGTCCCAAGGGCGGTCCGGGTATGCCGGAGTGGGGCATGCTGCCGATCCCGAAGAAGCTCCTGAAGCAGGGGGTGCGTGACATGCTGCGCATCTCCGACGGCCGCATGTCCGGCACGAGCTACGGCGCCTGCATCCTGCACGTGGCGCCGGAGAGCTACGTCGGCGGCCCCCTGGCGCTCGTCAGGACCGGCGACGAGATCGAGGTCGACGTGGCCAAGCGCCTCATTCATCTTCATGTCTCGGACGAGGAGCTGGCGCGCCGCCGGGCCGAATGGACGCCGCCGCCGCCCCGCTTCGAGCGCGGCTACGGGCGCATGTTCTCGACGCACATCGGCCAGGCCGACGACGGCTGCGACCTCGATTTCCTGGAGGTCGGGCCGCCGACGCCGGAGCCCGAGATCCACTGACAAGGCTCGCCGTCGTCTTCAGGGGTCGCCCCAGAACTTGAGGGCGGCCTCCGACACGGCGCCCGTCAGCACGCACGGCACGGCCACTTCCTGGTGGCCGGTGACGCCGGCGCCGACGCAGAGAAGCGCGAGTGCGGTCTGGCCGATCCGCGCCCAGTTCCACTTCGACTTCGCGGGGCCGCGCCGCTTCAGATCCTCGATGGCGGCGAGCGCCTCCTTGCGGATGCGGCCCGTCTCGAACGTCTCCGCCGCCTCGATGATCTGCCGCAACTGCTGTGCGATCGGCTTCGGCTGGTGCGCGAGCTCGAGCTTCAGGAGATCGAGCACGTCCTTCTCGCGCTGGGCGTTGGTTGCGAGCGTCCACTTGGCCATGCTGGCGATGGTCAGCTTCTCCACGTCGCTCTTCTCATTGGACCACGAGAGCGCCTGGATGATGCGCTGCAGCGGCTGATACGAGCCCGTCGCGTAGTAGTAGCCCCAGTGCGCGTCGATGACCGCCGGGCTGGCGTCGAGCGGCAATTCGCGCAGAACCTTGAGCTTGCCGTCCACGTACCGCTTGATGAGCACGATGCGGGCCGGCATGCGCTCGGCGAACCTGCCGAGCAGGAGCTTCCACTCCGGCAGGCCGGAGTAGGCGATGGCGCGGATCAGGATGACCTGCTCCATTGGCGGCATCGGAAACAGTCCGGCGATGAGCGTCTCGGCCTCGGTCTGGTTGTCGGCGATGACGCCGGCAAGGAAACCGATGTAGAGCCCCGCGGCGTCGGGATCGCGGAAGAGACCGTGGCGGCTCATGGCCCGCACGGCGCGAGGCAGCGCCCTCGCGTCCCGCTTGGCGCGATAGCCCTGGATCCAGGCGAGGATGTCGCTCTGCCGCGCGAAACCATCCTTGGGCGCAGCGGGGCGTCGCTTGCCGGCGTCGGCAGGACCGGCGGCCAGCGACAGCCCGAGCGCGAGCAGGACCACGAGCGTGCGCATCACTCCTCCAGTGCCCCGAGCCCCGCACGCAGAGGGACGGCCGCCCGTTTCAGGTGGCCCGTTGCCGAGACCCAGCCAGATCGTATCGGCAACTTTGTGGCGGCGGGGTTGCCGCGGCCCGCCCGGCGGGGCAGCATGCGCCATTCGAGCCCCCGAGGGACCAGACAGGAAAAGGAGCGCCGCGCATGGGTGAGTACAGCACAGTGGAGACGGACGGGCGGCTGATGATCGTCACGATCAACCGGC
>JAGRKR010000200.1:0-3416 GCA_020442225.1 Hyphomicrobiaceae bacterium
GGCCGAGATCGAGATCCTGCAGGAGCTCATTCCGATCGCCAAGGGCCGCTATCACACCGGCCGCGCGCGAGAGAGCGGAGGCTCGCTGCGCCGCGGCGGCGATCCGTCACGCTACACCGTCGACACGCCCGTGCCGTATCGCATCTCGGACATCATGGGCCTCATCGACGAGCGCATGGGCAAGCTCGAGAACAAGCGCGACCTCTCGCCCTACCGCAATCTCAAGACCCGTATCGAGACCATCTCGCAAGACGGCCGCTATGCCTTCATGTTCGGCAGCGTCACCGTCTACGACGGCATGGTGCAGGTGCTCGGCCGCATCTTCCGCGTGCCGGTCGGCGGCAAGCCGATCACCATCCTCGAGCTCACCGGCCTGCCGACCGAGATCATCAACGTGGTCGTCTCGGTGCTCTGCCGGCTCACCTTCGATTTCGCACTGTGGGGCGAGGGGCAGGTCCCCGTGACGCTCGTGTGCGAAGAGGCGCACCGGTACGTGCCGCTCAACTCCAGCCTCGGGTTCGAGCCGTGCAAGCGCGCCATCGCCAAGATCGCCAAGGAAGGCCGCAAGTACGGCGCCTCGCTGTGCATCGTCACGCAGCGCCCGGCGGAGATCGATCCCACCATCCTGTCACAATGCAACACGGTCTTCGCACTCAGAATGTCGAACGATCGTGACCAGGAGATCGTGCAGTCCGCCATCTCGGACACGGGCTCGGGCCTGCTCGAGTTTCTCTCGGCGCTCGGTTCGCGCGAGGCCATCGCCTTCGGCGACGGTGTGACGCTGCCGGTGCGCATCAAGTTCGACGAGCTGCCCAAGCACGCACTGCCGCGCAGCTCGACCGCGCGCTTCTCGGAAAAGTGGCAGCACTCCGTCGGCGACGAAGGCTTCCTCGAGCAGGTCGTGGACCGCTGGCGCACGGCCGGTGCCTCGTTCGTCAACGAGCAGTCCGCGGCGATGCTGGCGGAGAGCATGGGCGCGGGGGGCGGAGCGGCCCATCACGACCAGCATGCCGCCGCCCCGGCCGATGCCGGGCATCAGCGTCGCCACATGGCGATGGCCGAGCCCGACGTCAGACGCGGAGCCCCCGAGCCGGCTCATGCTGGTGGCCCCGGTGTGGCGCGCAGGCCCTCGCAGGGGCTGTTGCGTCGCGAGGCGCCAGCCGCGGCCGAGCCCGCTGCTGATCCGGGCAAGCCCGGTTCCGCCCTGCAGTCGCTGCGTGAGCGGCTGAGCCAGCGCCAGCCGCGCTGATCGCCCACAGGAGAGCGTGCCGGCAGCCTCCTGCCGGCTTGAGGGCCAGGAAGTCGACTGGTAGCCTCGTCATCATGATTCTCTGATCGGCAGCGGCTCGCGCGGCGAGATATCCGCTGAGCTGCAAGCTCTGATGCTGGTCCCCGACCCTGCTGGTCTCAGGGGGCGCCGGCCGAACCTGTTACTCGCGTGCGACCATTCCAGCCGTTCCGGGGCCTTGCCAGCCGGCGAGGCTTCGCGTTCCTCAACTATGGGTCATGCGATGACGAGCACAATCTATCCGGTGATTCTCTCGGGCGGCTCCGGCACGCGCCTGTGGCCCTTGTCCCGCGCGATGTATCCCAAGCAGTTCATCCGCTTCTTCAACGGCCAGGGGCAAAGCTTCCTGACGGCGGCGCTGAAGCGGTTGAAGTCCGAGGAGGGCTTTGCCAAGCCGACGATCCTCGGCAACAACGATCACCGCTTTCTGATCCAGGAGGAGCTGAACGCCGCGGGCGTTACGCCGCGGACCATCATGCTCGAGCCGATCGCGCGCAACACGGCCGCCGCCATCGCAGTGGCCGCGCTTTCGATCGTGCGCGAGAACCCGGCCGCCGTCCTCGTCGTCATGCCGTCCGACCACGCGATCAGCGACGACACCCGCTTCATCGAGGCCGTTCGCCGAGCCGCGAAAGTGGCAGCGACCGGCCGCCTCGTGCTCTTCGGCATCCAGCCGAAGACGCCGCATACCGGTTTTGGCTATATCCGCCAGGGCATGTCCGTCGAAGGCTTCGCGAATGCCGCTTTCGAGGTGGAGGAGTTCTGCGAGAAGCCGGATGCCGCCACCGCGCGCCGCTATCTCGACCAGGGTGATTACTACTGGAACAGCGGCATATTCGTGCTGAACGCCCGGGTCTTCCTCGAGGAGCTCGCCGATCACGAGCCGCGCATTCTCGATGCCGCACGCGGCGCACTCGGCAATGCCATCGACGACCTCGGGTTCATGCGGCTCGACCGGGCGTGCTTCGCCCAGTCGCCCAACATCTCCGTCGACTACGCGGTCATGGAGAAGACCAAGGCCGCGGCCATGCTGCCGATCGACGTCGGCTGGAACGACGTCGGCTCGTGGGCATCGCTCTGGGAGATCTCGAAGCACGACGACAAGGGCAACGTGGTCAACGGCGAGGCGATCCTCGAGGATACCGACAACTGCTACATCCACAGCCAGCGCTCGCTCGTGTCCACGATCGGCGTCAAGGACCTCGTTATCGTCGATACACCCGACGCCATTCTGGTGGCGGATCGCTCGCGTTCGCAGGACGTCGGCAAAGTCGTGGCGCGGCTGAAGCAGTCGAACCGCAAGGAGCAGGAGCAGCATCTCCGCAACTACCGCCCGTGGGGCTATTTCGAGACGCTCAACATCGGGCCGCGTTTTCAGGTGAAGCTCCTGCACGTGAAGCCTGGCGGCAAGCTCTCCATGCAGATGCACCATCATCGCTCCGAGCACTGGATCGTGGTCCAGGGCACCGCCAAGGTATTCGTCGGCGACATGGAGAAGCTCGTGCGCGAGAACGAGTCCGTCTACATCTTCGCGACCCAGTGGCATCGCCTGGAGAACCCCGGCAAGGTGCCGCTCGAGATCATCGAGGTGCAGATCGGCACGTACCTCGGCGAGGACGACATCGTGCGCACCGATGACGTCTACAACCGCGCCCCCGAGGAGACGCGCTAGCGCGTTCGCGCGACTTGCTCGACCGTGCCGCCCTCGTGCTATGGATGGGTGGGAAACGCGAGCAGGGAGAACGTGGATGCGGCTCGAAAGCAAGGTCGCCGTCGTCGTCGGAGCCGGTCAGCAGCCCGGCGAGACCATGGGCAACGGGCGGGCCGTCTCCGTACGGTTCGCGGAAGAGGGCGCGAGCCTTCTTCTCGTCGACAACAACGCCGAGTGGGCGCAGGAGACGCTGCGGGCGGTCGAGAAGACCGGCGCCAGGGCCAGCGTGCTCGTGGCCGACATTACCCGCGAATCCGACTGCGAGGCCATCGCCCGCACGGCCGTCGAGCGCTATGGCCGGATCGACGTGCTGCACAACAACGTCGGCCGCTCGCGCGGGGATCGCGCCACACCCGACATGGACGCGGCCATCTGGGACGAGATCATGGCCATGAACCTCAAGGGCATGTTCATGAC
>JAGRKR010000200.1:3491-6904 GCA_020442225.1 Hyphomicrobiaceae bacterium
CGCCAGACGATCACCTACAAGACCAGCAAGGGTGCCGTGAACACCATGACGCAGCACATGGCGCTGGAGAACGCGCCCTATGGTGTTCGCGTCAATGCCATCCTGCCGGGGTTGATGGACACGCCCATGGCCATCGAGCGCCGCGCCCGCGAGCGGGGCGTCGAGCGCAAGATCATTCGCGACGAGCGCAACGCGCAGGTGCCGTTGCTCGGCCAGATGGGCACTGCCATGGACGTGGCCAATGCCGCCTTGTTCCTGGCCTCCGACGAGGCGCGCTACGTCACCGGCGTTCTTCTGCCGGTCGATGGTGGTCTGCTGGTGAAGGTCGGCTGACGGGCCAGCCAGCCCGTCATCGGCGCGCGCCGTAGCTCAGGCCATCTCGGTTGCGAGCACCAGGCCCGAAAGGCCCTCGGCGTTGCCGCCCACGAGGTGCAGCACGGATCTGACGGCGGCATCGACGGGTGTCGGGTCGCTCGGCCTGTCGGGCAGGGCCACCACGGCATTGATGCGCACGCCGCTCTCGGCCCACTTCGCCGCCTCGTGGCGCGTCACCGTGTCGAGCGCCAGCTTGAGCAGCGCCGCGACCGTCGGGGTCTTGTTGCCTTCCATGTCGAGCACGTTGACGATCAGGCCATCCGTCCAGGTCAGCCCCATGCGATTGGCAGACACGTGCGTGATCATGGCGGGTGACATCAGCTTGGCGGCCAGCGCCGCCTCGAGGTCGCGCATGTCCTGCAGGCCATCGAGGGCGAGGTCGCCGGCCCGGATGACGTTGACGACGATGTCGAGGCCGTGGAAGACCTGCATGGCGGCCTGGGTGAGGCGCGCGGCGGGCCGGTCCGCCCCTTGCTCGTCGGCGACGACGTGCACAGGCAATTGGCAGGCTCTCAGCGCCTCGACGTGCGCATAGGCCGCCTTGGGGCAATCCTCCGGCGTCATGGCGACGACCAGCCGGTCCGAGTGGAGCGCGAAGGCCATGGCGATTGCCGCGGCTATCGGCGACGTCAGGCCCGTCACCAGGATTCGCTTGCCCGAGAGCCCCGAGCACATCTGATCGCAAGCCAGCGATCCATCCCTTCGCATCAGCATTCGACCGACCTTTCCGAGCAGCCGGTCACGCGACGGGCGCCGCCACTCAGTACGCTATGATTCGACTAACGAGATCTAAACTGGAGAGGGATTCGGGAGCCGGCAAGGCAGAATTGCCGCCTCAATAGGGCAGCGCTCGTTGGCCCGCCGGCCTGGCCCGGCGAGCAGGCTTTCAAGGGGCGGCGCGGGCTGCTAGATTGCCCGCCAGATGCCGTTTTTGACCATCGCCACGCCTCCAGGGAGATTCCGACATGCCGCCTCTCGACATCAGTCCCAACGAGCTCGAGCCGTATTGGCTGCCGTTCACACCGAATCGCGCCTTCAAGAAGCGGCCGCGCCTGTTCACCGGGGCGAAGGGCATGCACTTCCTCACGCCCGACGGTCGCAAGGTCATCGATTCGTCGTCGGGCCTGTTCTGTGTGAACGCGGGCCACTGCCGCGAGCCGATCGTGGCGGCGATCAAGGAGGCGGCCGAGAAACTCGATTTCGCGCCGCCCTTCCAGTACGCCCACCCGCGCGTGTTCGAGCTGTCCTCGCGCCTTGCGCTGCTGGCGCCGGGTGATCTCGACTACGCGCTGTTCGCCAACTCCGGCAGCGAGGCGGTCGATACCGCGCTCAAGGTGGCGCTGGCCTATCACCGTTCGCGCGGCGAGGGCAGCCGCACGCGCTTCATCGGCCGCGAGCGCGGCTATCATGGCGTCGGCTTCGGCGGTATCTCGGTGGGCGGCATGGTCGCCAACCGCAAGATGTTCGGCAACATGCTGACCGGCGTCGATCATCTGCCGACGACCTACAACCGTGCCAAGCAGGCCTTCTCAAAGGGGGAGCCGGAGTGGGGCGCTGAGACGGTCGAGGAACTGGTTCGTCTCATCGGCCTGCACGACGCCTCGACTATCGCGGCCGTCATCGTCGAGCCGGTCGCCGGCTCCACGGGCTGCCTGCCGCCGCCCAAGGGCTATCTCGAGCGGCTGCGCCAGATCACGGCCGAGCACGGCATCCTGCTCATCTTCGACGAGGTCATCACCGGCTTCGGGCGCATGGGCACCTGCTTCGCCGCGGAGCGCTACGGCATCGTGCCGGACATGATCACTTTCGCGAAGGGCGTCACGAACGGCGCCGTGCCGATGTCGGGCGTCATGGTCCGCAAGGGCATCTACGAGACCCACATGAACGGGCCCGAGCACATGATCGAGCTCTTCCACGGCTACACGTATTCGGGCCATCCGCTGGCCGCGGCCGCGGGTGTCGCCACCTTGAACGTGTACAAGGAGGAAGGGCTGTTCGAGCGGGCCCAGGCCCTGGAGCCGAAGTTCGCCGACGCCATGATGAGCCTCAAGGGGCTGCCCAACGTCGCCGACATCCGTCCGATCGGGCTGCTCTGCGGCATCGACCTCGACCCACTGCCCGGCAAGCCCGGCGTGCGTGGCTACGACGCCATCGAGCGCATGTATCACGAGCACGACCTCTACTGCCGCGTGACCATGGACACGCTGATCGTGGCGCCGCCGCTGATCGCCAGCGAATCGGACATCGCCGACATCCGCGACCGCATCGAGAAGGTCCTGCGGGCCGTCGCCTGAGGCGCAACCACGCCTGAGCGCACGCCAAGGTAGCGAATAACGTCCCGGAAGGCCCGGCCTGGGCCTTGCCGGGACGTGTTGCTTTCGAGGGGTGAAGTGTCGCTTCACGGCAGCACTCGGCCGGGAATACGCCCCAGTGTATGCGTTGGAGCCCAGAACACCGTGAATAACCGTTGTGCTCCGGTTGCCTTGCGGGGCTGCTAACCGCGACTGTCGTCTCCAAGAATCATCTCGAGAGAGTCGCCAGTCCATGACACCAGACACCCTGTCGCCGACATCGCCGACCAAGCCGGCCCTGAGCGCGGCTAGTCACGTGTTCGTGCTGTTCGCCATGTCGCTGGTCGCCACGGCGATCGGGGCCGGGGCGTCGGTGCATCTCGGGATCGCCAAGCCTTTCGCGGTGGCGGCGGGCGTGGTGGCGTGGCTCGCCCTGCTCGGGGTTCATCTCCTGGCGCGCCGCACGCTGGTGATCGAGCAGGAGCTGGAGGCGCTCAAGCTCGATAGGGCCTTCCCAGAGGATGCCGCGATGCGCAGCCCGGCCTCGAGCGCGGCGGTTGCGCCCGGCGCTTCCTTGCCGGCCATGCCCACCATGGAGCGGCCCCGGACCATCGAGCAGCCGAGGCAGGCGCCGGTGGCACCGGCCCATGGTCCGGTTGCATCCCCGGCTGCTCCCTCTGGCCCGGCCGGCTCCGCGAGCGCCCCCTTCGGCGCTGCGGGACCCGTCTCCGCACCGGCGGCGCCGGC
>JAGRKR010000201.1 GCA_020442225.1 Hyphomicrobiaceae bacterium
CCTGCTGGCGATCCTGCTGGCGCACGAAGCCGGTCGTACGGTCGATGCGAACGACGCGACCCTTCACGGTCTCCGAGAGGGCCGGGATGAAGACCGGAACCTCGTCGCCGAGGCCGACGCGCAAGACCTCGTCCTGCGTGAGATAGGCGGTCACCTGACGCTTCGTGCGCTGCTCCAGGACCGCGAGCACGGCGCCCTTCTTGACGTTGGTGGTGCTGGCGCGAGGCAGCTCGAGGATCGTGCCGTCGAACGGCGCGCGGACCGCCAGGCGCTCGCGATGACGCACCATGGTGGCGCGGCGTTCGGTGGCCAGCTTGATCTGTTCCTCGGCGAGTTTCACCTGCGCTTCGATCTGGGGCAGGTCGCCCACCATGTTGTCGCCGGTGTAATGGCGCTTGCCGATATTGCGTTCGAGCAGCTCCAGTCGCGCCTTGAGCTCGACCTTGCGCGCCTCGAGCAGCTTGCGGATCGTCACGAGCTTGCGCTCCGCCTCCTCCAGCTTGGCTGCCGGCGTGTGCCCCTTGTCGTGCAGCGCCGCCAGCCGGGCGTAGGTCGCCGCCGCGGCCTTGAGATCGGCCTCCAGGCCGTCGACCTCGAGCTTGGCCTGCTGCACGCCCTTGAGCTCGATGGTGGCGAAGCTCTCGACGCGCTCGATCTCCTCCTTCTGGCGGCGGATGAGGTAGGCGAGCTGAGCCTGCCGCTCCTTGACGGTGATCTCGGCCATCTCGATCTCGCGCTCGAGTTGGTGGTCGACGAGCGCGACCACGATGTCACCCGCGCGGACGTGGTCACCCGGCTTGAACTTGCCCCAGACCGCGCGTCCGTCGGTCAGGGCCTCGACGGACTCGACCGGGGCCGAGATGACGGCCGTCTGGATCTCGAGGCGGAAATAGTTCGAGTACACGAGGAGGCCCGCGTATCCGATGATGACGAAGCCGATCACGGCATAGACGGCGGTCATCGCCAGCGCCCGGATGGGCCAGCGCTTGATGGGAACCGTCTTGCTCGGATTGGGGTCGGGCTGCAGCGAGGCCGGCGTCACCGGCACGTCGATGCGGTTGATCGTGTCGGCGACCTCCGACATCGAGCCCCGCACCAGCTCCTCGATGAAGTGCTGCATCAGCTCGGCTTCGCGCTCGCCGAGGTCGATGAACTTCACGGCGAAGAGCCGCCTGTCGTCGTCGCGGCGAACGACCTCGCCGGTGACGCTGAAGGCAACCTCGAACCCCTGGAAGGGCAGTGACAGCGCCAGCTTGACGTGCTCGGTCAGCTCGGGAAGTGTGCCGGTGAAGTCCTCGATGCGAAGGCCACCGAGGCTCCAGTCGGCCGCGCGCACCCGCGTACCGGCGACCGACACGTATATCGGAGCCGTCACACGATGGTGACGTCTCTGATCCGGTCGCTCTCGCTTGATCTTGACGGCCACGGACTGGGAACTCGACTCTACGCAGAACTGAACGGCTCGGCAGCCCGCCATGCCGAGATGAGGACTGTCTCGACCCGGATGACGGGAGCTACACTGCGTCTTGTCGCATGGCTCGGTTAACGCTGCTCTACTGTCCGGCGAGTGCGACGAAGAATAAATTCCGAGTCCGCGAGACACCTTTTTATGTGTGATATGAAATGGTTAAGCTTTGGCGCCGTTTGGTGAACGAGTATGCGTGAAAGCCTCAAGCCGTGTGCCGGAATGGGGCGCGTGAGGCGCCTTTCGAGCACGTGCGGCGGCCCAGAATCTCAGCGAACACATCATCTGCGAAATTTGGTCACGGCCGAGCAGTCAGGGCGTTGCCCAAGGGTGATCCCGGCCGACGGCGGCGATGCGCTGGACGATGCGTGCGCGCGGCTCGCTGACCTCCCGATGCTCGTAGGCGACGACGACGAGGCGAGGCAGGGCCGCTTCCAGCAGCTCGTTCGGCCGCAGCAGGAACTCCGGATTGGCGGGACGGCCGAACCGTTCATTGCCGACGGCGAAGGTCTCGTAGATGAGCAGTCCGCCCGGCGCCACGGCGGCGACGATACGGGGCAGCAGCGGTCGCCACAGGTAGTTCGTGACGATGACGACCTCGAAAGTCTCTTCGCCGACCGGAAACGCACCGCCGGACTCGAGATCGGCGGCGATCAGGCGGGCCCGCGGCTCCCCGCGCAGGTCGGCGACGCCCGCCAGGGTGCGGTCTATGCCCGTGACGGAGAGGCCCAGTGCGAGTGCGAGGCGCAGATGCCGCCCCTGCCCGCAGGCGACATCGAGCGCCCGGCCGCCCGCAGCGACGCCCGTCAGGAAGCGCTCCACCCAGGCCGACGGAGGGGAGGCCGGCGAAGGGGGAAGCTCCGGCATGTTCGGCGTCGTCATATTCTGTCCTGCGGCCTGGTAATGGGCTATGAAGGGGCTTTCCAGCGGATGGCAGGCTCGACGCGCCCACATGACCGATCAACCGATACCATTTCGCAAGATGAACGGCCTCGGCAACGATTTTGTCGTTCTCGACGCGCGCCGGCGCGCCATTGCCGTCGATGCGAAGCGGGCGCAGATCCTGGCGGATCGGCAGACCGGCATCGGCTGTGACCAGGTGATCCTGCTCGAGCCGTCGAGCCGTGCCGCGGTCTTCATGCGCATTCTCAATGCCGACGGCTCGGAAGTCGCGGCCTGTGGCAACGCCACGCGCTGCGTCGCGCGCATCCTCGCCGAGGAAGGCGGATTGCGGATGGTGCGTATCGAGACGAAGGCTGGCTTGCTCGAGGCCCGCATCGGGGAGGGCGGCGTCGTCACCGTCGACATGGGGCGCCCGAGGCTGCGCTGGGACGAGATCCCGCTCGCGGAGCCCTTTCACGACACCCGCCGCATCGAGCTTCAGGTCGGCCCCATCGACGCGCCGATCCTGCACTCCCCCTCCGTGGTGAGCATGGGCAACCCGCACTGCATCTTCTGGGTGGAGGACGTGTCCGGCTACGATCTCGCCCGCATCGGCCCGATGCTCGAGCATCATCCGATGTTTCCGGAGCGCGCCAATATCTCGCTGGCGCACGTCGTCTCGCGCGGGGAGATCCGCCTTCGCGTCTGGGAGCGGGGCGCCGGCCTGACGACCGCCTGCGGCACGGCGGCTTGCGCGGTGGCGGTGGCGGCCGCCCGGCTCGACCTGACCGACCGGCGCGTGACGGTCGTGTTGCCCGGCGGGCCGCTCGACATCGAGTGGACACTCGAGGATCGGGTTCTGATGACCGGGGCGACGACCATGGAATTCGAGGGACTGCTCGACCCAGAGACCTTTCAGAGGCTGGCGATCCACGGGGCCTGAGGTCTTGAAACCGGCGCATTCGCGTCCCCATGTCCTGGCCACGATCACACTGGTATCGGCAGTCAAAGCGAGCTAGGAAGGGGTGGTGGCGTCCAGCCTGCGCGCTGCTTCATGTTCAATTGATTGCAGGGACTGTCAGGAGCGCCGAAATATACTCGCGATATCAGGAATATAGGACCAGTCATTGTTCAGGCTCGGCCGCTTGCCGCGACGGCGCGCAGACCAAGGGCCTGGATATCGAGTCGACCGCTCCAGCTCGTCTTGCTTGATCGGTCACCACCTGAGCCCCAGCGGCCGCGCCGGCCGTCTTCCAGTCGAGCATGCCCGAGCCCGAGATCATCACACTGGGTTGTCGTCTCAACGCCTACGAATCCGAGGTGATGCGCAGCCATGCCGTCGCCGCCGGGCTCGAGGACGCGGTGATCGTCAACACCTGCGCGGTCACCCGCGAGGCGGTGCGGCAGGCCATGCAGACCATCCGCAAGGCTCGTCGCGAGCGCCCGCATGCGCGCATCGTCGTCACCGGCTGCGCGGCTCAGATCGAGCCTGGACTGTTCGGAGCCATGCCCGAGGTCGACCATGTCGTCGGCAACGCGGAGAAGCTCGAGGCCCGCACCTTCAAGGGGCTCTCGACAGCCGACAGCCCGCGCGTGCTCGTCGACGACATCATGTCCGTGCGCGAGACGGCGGGACATCTGATCCAGGGCTTCGGTGGGCGCGCCCGCGCCTATGTGCAGGTTCAGAACGGCTGCGATCATCGCTGC
>JAGRKR010000202.1 GCA_020442225.1 Hyphomicrobiaceae bacterium
ATCAGGTGGTCCACCAGCGTGAAGACGAGATCTGGATTGGCCACCTTGCGTCCGGCCTTCGCGAACCCCGGCATGATCCAGCCGGCCGTCCAGTCGTGAAGCACGAGGCGGTCGATGTGGATGAGCTGGCTCTGGCCGTCGAGGTCGGCGACGACGTGATCGGCCCACACCTTGTCGAAGTATGTCCTGGCTGCGGCCATGTGCGTTTCCTTCCTGTGCGTCCTCGATGCGACCGGCGGAATGTCGGGATCGGCGGGCGCCGTCGCGAATGGGCTCGCGCGACGATACACCGTCGTGCCTTCGCTCGTCATCCGTTCGTGCCGAGCCGGATGGACAGGGGCGCGCCCGAGCCGCGGGCGGCCGGGGAGACCGAGCAATGCTCTTGGCGCACTTGAAGGCCGGTGCTAGCCTCGCCGGCAACGAGACGCCGGGGCCGGGGCTCCGGGTGCGGCGGGCCAGGTTCCGTCAATGACGACCGGCGCGCGATGATGCGCCGGCGAGTGTGGGGAGTTCTATCTATGACGGTTGCAGCCGAGCTTCGCCGCCTGCTGGAGGCTGACACGCTGCACATCGTCCCGACGTGCTTCGATGCACTCTCGGCACGGTTGGCCCGCGAGGCAGGGTTTCCTATCGGCTTCATGAGCGGAGCGGCGGTGGCGGCCACGCGGCTCGGCATGCCCGACACCGGCCTTATCACGGCGTCCGAGATGACCGATCAACTCCGCCTAATCTGTGGGGCGGTGCCGGGCCTGCCCGTCATCGGCGATGGCGATACGGGGTACGGCAACGCCGTCAACGTCCGTCGCACCGTCATGGACTACGCCCGCGCCGGGGCAGCCTGCATCATGATCGAGGATCAGGTGACGCCGAAGCGCTGTGGCCATTTCGAGGGAAAGCAGGTGCTCCCGCGCGAAGAGGCGCGCATGAAAATGCGGGCCGCCGTCGATGCGGCGCGCGAGTGCGGGATCCTCGTTCTGGCGCGGACCGACGCGCGCGCCGTGCACGGCTTCGAGGCGGCCCTGGAACGCTGCCGCGACTTCGAGGAGGCGGGGGCGGACATCATTTTCCTGGAGGCGCCGGTCTCGGTCGAGGAACTCGAGACTTTCGTGCGCGCCATGCGCAAGCCGGCGATGGCCAACATCGTCGAGGGCGGCAAGACGCCAGTCATCCCCGCGGCCCAGCTCGAGGCGATGGGCGTCAGGATCGCCGTCTATCATCCGCTGCTGTTCTCGGCCATGCGGGCGATGACGGATGCGCTTGCGGCGCTTCGCACGGGCGATGCTGCCGCATCTCCGCCAATGGCGAGCTTCGACGAGCTGAAGCGTGTCGCTGGTCTCGAGGAGTATGACCGCCTGTCTCGGCTCTATGCCTGCGAGACGTAAGTTCCTGAACGCAACAGGGACCAATCACGAGCAAACACTTGGGAGGGACACATGAGCACCTTGGATCGAAGAGCATTCCTTGCCGTGCTTGGCGGTGCGGCGCTCGGCGCCTCGGCCACGCCGGCTGAGGCAGGCGTCAAGATCGCCATTGCGCAGTATGGCCAGTTCATGAGCGGCTTTCCCTGGCTGGTGGCGCTCAAGCAGGGCTTCATCAAGGGTGAAGGTCTCGATATCGAGGGGTTCATCTCCAGCAAGGGCGGCGGCACGTCGGTGCGCAACATCCTGGCCAGCGGCACGCCGTTCGGTGAGGTGGCGTCCGGTGCGGCCATCGCCGCCATCAAGCAGGGCGTCCCGCTGAAGGTGATCTATGCGGCCACCAACGATGCCGGCGAGATTGCCTGGATGACGCTGCCCGGTAAGCCGATCAGCTCGATCAAGGATCTGGTCGGCAAGACCATCGGCTATACCTCGGCCAAATCGACGACCGAGATGCTGCTTCGCATGAGCCTCAGCGCGGCTGGCATCGCGCCGGACCAGGTCAAGCTGGTGGCCACCGGCGGCCTCGGCGGCGGGCTGTCGCTGCTGGCGGCGGGCGGCATCGACGCGGCGCCGATCGTCGAACCGACCATGTCCAAGGCGGGCAGCAAGTACAAGCTGGTTTTCCGCGCGGCCGACTACGTGAAGCAGCTCAACTTCGCCTTCGGTGTCACGACGGAAGTCTACGGCAAGAAGGAGCCGGAGCGGCTGCGCAAGATGGTGCTCGCGCGCCGCAAGGCGGTCGACTGGATCTACGCCAACCCATCGGCCGCAGTACCGCTGTGTGGGGAATTCCTCTCGATCGACAAGGATCTGGCCGGCAAGGTGCTGCCGAAGTTCATCGGCTGGAAGTACTGGTCGCGCGGCGACTTCACCAAGGACGGACTCGAGAACAATGTCCGGGGCCTGCAACTCATGAAGGCCGTCGAAGGCAGCGTCGACTGGAACAAGTACGTCGACCAGAGTTTCCTGCCGGCCGATCTGCGCAGGACGCTATGACCGACGGAGCCGCTCTGCTGGGCGCGGCGGCCGTCAGCGATGGGGCTGCGAAGCCCGTCACCGGTGGCCGTGGCGCCGTCGTCGAGGTGCAGGACGTCGTGAAGCGGTTCGCACCGCTCCATGGCGGCATGGAGGTTCACGCCCTCGGGCCGGTGAGCTTCGAGTTGCGACAGGGCGAGTTCTTCGCGCTTGTCGGTCCGTCGGGCTGCGGGAAATCGACGCTTCTCGACATCGTCGCCGGCCTAAATCGTGCGACTGAGGGGCGAGTGAGCTTCGAAGGCAAGCCCGTCAGCGGCCTGCCGCCCGATGGCGTCGGCGTCGTGCTGCAGGAGGACGCGAGCTTTCCCTGGCTGTCGGTCTGGGACAACGTGGCGTTCGGTCTGCGCCGTCAGGGGGTGGGCCGCAAGGAGCTCACGGAGCGGGTCGACGCCGTGCTGGCCTTTCTCGGCCTGCGGGACTTTGCGCGCGCCTACCCTGCGCAGCTCTCCGGCGGCATGCGCCAGCGCGTGTGCATTGGACGCACGCTCATCCTGCGCCCACGGCTGATCCTGCTCGACGAGCCATTCGGAGCGCTGGATCAGCAGACTCGGCTGCTGATGGGTGACGAGCTGCTGCGGCTGTGGCGCGACACGGGCGCCACGATCATGCTGATCACCCACTCGCTCGACGAGGCGGCGCTGCTCGCCGACCGCGTCGGCGTCATGAGCGCGCGCCCCGGCCGGCTGATCGAGCTGCTTGAGACCGGCTGGCCGCGCGAGCGCACGTCCGAGATCGTCGCCGATCCGAACTTCGGGCGGGTCACGGCGCAACTCTGGTCGCGGCTGCGCGCCGAATCGATGCGTGCGCGCGAGCAGAGCGAGGCCGTGCGATGACACTGACCATGCGGCGCATCGCGGTGCTGGTGTTTGCCGTCGGCGCACTCGAGGTCGGCTGCCGGGCGGGCTGGATCGATCGCCTGACCATCGTGGCGCCGAGCGACATGGCTCTGAGGCTCGGCGAGCTCCTGGCGACGGGGAATGCCACCGACGACATCCTGTTCACGCTCAAGAACATTCTCGCGGCGATCATCTGTTCCATCGTCATCGGGTTCATCATCGGCACGCTGATCCACGGGCTGCCACGGCTGCGGACCATCATCGATCCACTTCTCACGTCCTATTATGCCGTTCCGATCTTCGTCTTCTATCCGCTGCTGATCGTCATCTTCGGCATCACGAGCGTGCCGCTGATCATCATCGGCACGATGTTCGGTGTGGTGGCGATGATCGTCAACACGCTCACAGGGCTCGACCGTGTGCCCCGTGCTCTGGAGAAAACCGGGCGGCTCCTGCGGCTCGGGCGGATGCAGCAACTGTTCCTGATCTCGTTGCCTGCGGCGGGGCCCTATTTCATCACGGGCATGAAGTTCTCGATAATCTACGCCACCATCGCGGTCATCGCCGGAGAGTTCATTCTCTCGGCGCGCGGCATCGGCTACCGCGTGGCTTTCGCCTACAACAGTTTCGACGGGCGCACGATGTACGCGCTTCTGCTCCTGCTGCTGACGACCGTCACCATCATGGCGCTGACGCTGCATGGCTGGGAGAAGAAGCTGCACCGTCGCTGGGGGCGGGAATGAGGCGCAAGCTCGTCGACTTCGTCCTGCTGGTGCTGCTCGTCGGCGCGGTCTGGCAGGGCCTGCATCATCTGGTCGGCGAGGAGGCCCTTTCGGCGCCCGGCGAGACCATCGCCTATCTCCTGCGCTATCTGCGCGATCCCAAGTTCTGGATGCATGCCGGCGCCACCAGCCTGGCACTCGGCTACGCGCTGGCCATCGCCATCGGGGGCGGACTTCTGATCGGGCTGCCGCTCGGCCTCAATCGGGCTGCGGGCGACGTGGCCGATCCCTACCTGATCGCACTCTTCTCGATCCCGAAGATCACGCTGTACCCGGTCATCCTGCTGCTGTTCGGGCTGAGCCTCTCGGGCAAGGTGGCGTTCGGCGCCATCCACGGACTGTTCCCCATCGCGCTTTTCACCATGAGCGGCGTGCGCAGCATCCCGCGGACCTACCTGAAGACAGCCAGGGCCATGCGCCTGTCGCGCTTCGATACGATCCGCTCCGTGGCGTTCCCCGCCGCGCTGCCGGAGATCGTCACGGGCGTTCGCATCGGCACCGCCAGCACGATTCTCGGCACGCTCATCGGCGAGATGTTCGCTGCGACCGAGGGCCTCGGCTTCGTGTTGATCAAGGCCATCGAGCGCAACGAGGTGCAGATCATCATGGCGTTGACGCTGCTGCTGTTCATCGTATCGAGCACGCTCAACACGCTGCTGCTCGTCCTGGAGCACCGGCTCCATCGTCGTGCAGCCGTGGTCGGCCGCGAGGCCGGTGCGCCGGCGGCGCGTTGACCGCCGCCGGCAATCGCCTCAGTACCCCGTGACGTAGCGGATGGCCGGATGGTTCCATCGGGCGTGACGGTGGCAGCGGATGGCCCGGTGGAAATGCATGCCGCGCACGCGCCAGCGATGATAATGGCACCAGTTCAGCTCCTCGGCGATGATGATCGTCGGCACGGGGATCCAACGCCAGCGCAGACCGGGACGCCAGGCGCGGTGGCGGCGAATTGTGCGCCGGGGCGGCCGCGCACGTTTGCCGGTCGGCGGCGTGACGCGGGGCACGACACGCCGTGGCGTGACCTTTCGCGGAACAACGCGGCGTGGCACGGCGCGAGGCACCGCACGGCGCGGCGTGACCTGGCGGGGGACGACCCGGCGCGGCACGGCTTGCCTCGGCACGGCGCGTCTCGGCGCAATCTGGCGCGGCGCGATTTGCCTTGGCGCGGACTGGCGTGGTGCGGCGGGTGCGGCTCGCGGTGTCGCGGTTGGTGCGGCACCGCGCCTGCCTTGTACGACCTGTGTCTGGGCTTCGACGTCGGCGAGCCGGGCCTCGAGCGCGAACGCGCCGCCAAGCAGGAGTACGCCGAGCATCGCCGTGCGAATTCTGATCATCTGTCTTCTCCTTCTTGTCGAGCCCCACGACAGGGCGGGGCGGCTCGTGCCAGGGCCGCAGCTCGCCTGTCTCGCGTCGACGACGCAGGCGCTGGCGAGGTGCGGCGGATCAGGCCTTCCCGTGTCGGCCTCACCGCATCGCCAGACAGGCGCGGGACTTGTCTCGAGCAACGGCTGTGGTCCACGACGTCAGCCAGACGGCAGGGCCATCGGCATGTGCGTCTCGGGCAGACATGCGAGGGGCACGCCAACGATCATGTCGTGGCGCGTAGACCGAGCGCTTCGCTCGAGCCCGTCGCGTCCATGTCTCTATTCAAGCGATCCGGGTGGCGCTGGCCTTGATGTCGGTCAAACCATGGCTTCAGCGGCGGTCGCGCCGGGCAATGGCGTCGGCGCAGGGAGTTTGGGGCGCGATCGCTGCTCGCGATCGCACCCCTGGGCGTCAAGCAGCTTCATGGAGGCCGGCAGGGGAGCGCTTGCCCCGCACTTCAGCCTCCTCGAACTCCGCGGCGGCGATCGCCCGGTCGAGCGCGGCTCTGAGCGCCTTGGCGGTCTCCAGCGTCAGCTCGACAGCCGCGCGGGCGCCGGGCTCCATCGTGGTGTTGACGAAGTCGAGCGTGATGACGTCGCCGAGCGGGGCATGACGCGCGTGGTCATAGGCGACGACGGTCTGCGTCAGGGGGAACCAGGCCTCGCCTCGCTTGGCCATGCCCTCGGCGGGTGCGATCTCGACGATCGATGTGCACATGACGTCACCTCACTTCGCAAGATGCTTGCCGAAGAACGCGAAGACCTTGCTCCAGCCGTCCATCGCCTGCTCGGGACGGTAGAGCGGCCGGTGCCAGTAGAAGATGCCATGACCCGCGCCGTCGTAGCGGTGGAACTCATACGACTTGCCGAGCGCCTTGAGCGCGGCCTCGTGCTGGTCGACCTGCTCGGGGCTCGGCGCCCGGTCGTCGTTGCCGAAGATCCCGAGCAATGGGCAAGCGAGACCTTTGCTCATGTCGATCGGCGCCACCGGGGTCTTCTCGTTGAGCTCGTCCTTGCCCATGACGACGCGTCCGCCCCACAGATCGACACAGGCGTCGACGTCCCCTTTCTGGCAGGCGTAGATGAAGGCGTGGCGGCCACCCGAGCAGGAGCCGAAAATCCCGACCTTGCCGTTGAGCTCGGGCTGCTCGCGCATCCACTTCACGGCAGCTGCGGTGTCGCCGACCATTTGCGCGTCGGGGATGCCGCCCTCGGCGCGCACCTTCGCCGCGACGTCGTCCGGGTTGCCCCCACCGGAGCGCTCGTAGAGGTTAGCGCAGATGGCGAGGTAGCCGTGATGGGCGAAGCGGCGCGTGGTCTCGATGTAGAACTCGCTCCAGCCGGGCAGGTGATGGACGAGCACGACGCCTGGGAAGGGGCCGGCACCGGCGGGCTTCGCCGTGTAGGCGGTGATCGGCGTGCCCTTGTCACCCTTGAGCGTGACGTTCTTGCACGTCATGTCTCGGTAGTAAGACATTGGTCCTTGCTCCTTGTCGCTTGTCGTTGTCCGAGCGTGTCGACGCCGCCCGCGCAGTATCCGGTGGCTCGACCGGCGGTGATCGACTTCGATAGACCGGCAGATGCCGGCCCACGCAGTCGGCGCGTTTCCCGTCCCGGGGGTACCCGTGGCAGGTTCCGTCGATGGCACGATCATGAGACGGTCGTCCGGGCGTATCCGTCAACACCCTTCGTCACAGCAGCGAAGAGCGCTGCGCGTCCGAGCCTGCGAAGCTCCTGGGCTGTGAGGCTGGCGGGAGGCCTGACGCCATCATGGCGCGGCGTTCTTTCCGTTGCTTGCCGAATATTGACGGCATGTGCGGAACTACACGAATCATGCTCCTGCACTCTAGAATTAGAAGAATTCCAGATTGGGAAATATTGACGCGGATGCTTGACGCAGGGGGTGCTCACACCACTAATGGTGCACGCAATCACTCCGCCATCCGCCACGCGCCACGATCTGCCGCGCAGCCAGGGTTTCATCGTGATCGTCTGCTCATGCACCGTGCTGACCGACCGCGACCTAGAGGCCGCGCTCGTCGAGATTCTGTCTCAGCCGAACGCCCCGCTGCCGACGCCGGGTGTCGTGTTTCGCCATCTCTCCAAGCAGATGCAGTGCTGTGGCTGCGCACCGCTGACGGTCTCCGTGATCTATGATCTCGTCGACAAGCTGGAGCGGGAGGGGCGGGCCTGCCCGTGTGCATGTGCCACGGCCAAATCGCGACTGAGCCGGCTCGATCCCCGGCGAGGCAAGCTGGACCCGGTGCGGATCACGCTGGCCGCGGCCGAATAACAGCGCGTCTTGAATGGCGCACGCCGTGCGCTCCATCCGGGCCGAGCGAAAGGAAGAGGCAATGAAGGGTAAGAAGGCAGTCATCGACGTATTGAACGAGGCGCTCCGCCACGAGCTGGCGGCGGTCAATCAGTATTGGCTGCACTACCGTCTTCTGGACGACTGGGGCTTCACGCGTCTGGCCAAGAAGGAGCGCGAGGAGAGCATCGAGGAGATGCAGCACGCCGACAAGCTCGTCGCGCGCATCATCCTGCTCGAAGGCTTCCCCAACATGCAGACCCTGGCGCCGCTGCGCATCGGCCAGACCCTCAAGGAGGTTCTGGAAGCCGATCTCGCCGCCGAATACGAAGCCCAGAAGCTCTACAAGTCCGCCCGCGAGGTCTGCCGCAAGGCCGAGGACTACGTTTCCATGGCGCTGTTCGAGGAGCTCCTGGAGGACGAGGAGGGGCATATCGATTTCATCGAGACCCAACTCGATCTGCTGTCCAAGATCGGCGAGCAGAACTACGGCCAGCTTCAGGCCGCGCCCGCCGATACTGCCGAGGGCTGATCGCGTCGGTTGCCGGAGAGGGCGCAGCAACGCCTTCTCCGCGCAGCGATATTGTTGTGTCCCAACCGGAGTCGCGCTTCTTTGTCATGCATTTCGCCAGGCATCTCTGGCGTTCTGAATTTGAGAATTAGAATTATTATATTTGTAGATTGACGAGTCGACCGATTGGAGCTCTTCTAATCTTGAAATAGAAGAATTCTATTTCGGGACAATTTGTCCATCGACAGTATTTGCATTTGACGGGGCGAGCTTTTTTCGGTCATTTTCGTTGCGGCGGCGAGCCCACTCGCCGATCTGGAATTTGAGAAGTTCGGGAGACGCAGGCATGGCCGATCGCAACATTTTCAGCGGCTCGACGGGTGGCCGCTCCATCATGCTGGGAGCTGCCGGGGCTGTCGCGCTCGGACTGGCGGCATTTTTCACGGCGGTGCCGGCGGACAGCCAGTCGGGGTCGGTGGTGAACATATACTCATACCGCGAGCCCGTGCTGATCGATCCGCTCCTCAAGGCGTTCACCGCCAAGACCGGCATCAAGACAAAGGTCATTTTCGCGAAGGCGGGCCTCACCGAGCGGATGGCTGCGGAGGGGCAGAACAGCCCGGCCGACGTGCTGCTGACGGTCGACATCGGCCGGCTCGCCGAGGCCAAGAGCAAGGGCGTGTCGCAGCCGCTGACGTCCAAGGCGCTGACGGAGAGCATTCCGGCCGCCTACCGCGATCCCGACGGTCACTGGTTCGGCGTCTCGATGCGCGCGCGCGTGATCTATGCCTCCAAGGAGCGCGTGAAGCAGACCGCGATCAGCTATGAGGACCTGGCTGACCCCAAGTGGAAGGGCAAGATCTGCTCGCGCTCCGCCCAGCACACCTACAATCTCGGGCTTATCGCCTCGATCATCGCGCACATGGGCGAGGCGAAGGCCGAAGCCTGGTTGCGCGGCTTCAAGGCGAACCTCGCCCGCAAGCCGGCTGGCGGCGACCGCGAGCAGGTGCGCGACGTCTTTGCCGGACGCTGCGATATCGCTATCGGCAACACGTACTATATGGCGGCCATGCAGCGGAACAAGAAGAACCCGGAGCAACAGAAGTGGGCGGCTGCCGTGCGCATCATCTTCCCGAACGTCACGGGTCGCGGCACCCACGTGAACCTGTCGGGAATGGTCCTGGCCAAGTACGCGCCGCACAAGGCTGCTGCCATCAAGCTGATGGAGTTCCTGGCC
>JAGRKR010000203.1 GCA_020442225.1 Hyphomicrobiaceae bacterium
GTAGTTCAAGGAGGGCGACCAGATCATCGACGTTGCGATCTGCGGCGCGAACGACGACGTGCTGCTGACGACGGGCAACGGTCAGTGCATCCGCTTCTCGGTCGACGATGTCCGCGTCTTCAAGGGGCGCGAGTCGACGGGGGTGCGGGGCATCCGCCTCGACGACTCCGATCAGGTCATCTCCATGGCGATCCTGCGCCATGTCGCAGCGAGCCCCGCCGAGCGCGCGGCCTACCTGAAGCAGGCGCTCGCCATGCGCCGGGCGCAGGCGATCGAGGACAGCGAGGTGGAGCCCGAGCCCGATCCCGCGGCCGAGGAAGGCGAGGGCGGGGACGGCGAGCTGACGCCGGAGCGCTATGCCGAGCTCGGCGCCCACGAGCAGTTCGTGCTCACGGTCTCGGACAAGGGGTTCGGCAAGCGCTCATCCTCCTACGAGTACCGTGTCACCGGGCGCGGCGGCAAAGGCATCGTGGCCATGGTCGTCAACGAGCGCAACGGCGCGCTGGTCGCGTCCTTCCCGATCGAAGAGAGCGATCAGGTGATGCTGGTGACGGATGGCGGCCAGCTCATCCGCTGTCCCGTCGACGACATCCGCACCGCCTCGCGCAACACGCAGGGCGTGCGCATCTTCCGCACATCGGATGAGGAGCGCGTGGTGTCGGTGGAGCGGATTCCCGACATCGCCGGCGGCGACGAGGAGGACGAGGCGGGGGACGGGGCCGAGCCGCAGAGCTGACGCACGCCGCTGCAAGTGCCGGGCACGCGAGGGATGGCGACCGCAGCCGCCGTTCAGCCGACGGCGCCGGCGAGCCAGTGGGCGAGGACGGTCGCCGCGGCCATGAAATCGTCGATCTCCATCGCCTCGGCGGGGTTGTGGCTGCCATTGGCATTGCGCACGAGCAGCATGGCCATGGGAATGCCGGCGGCGCAGAACGCGGCCGCATCATGGGACGCGGGGCTCGCGAGCGTCAGGCTGGGAATACCGAGCGCCTTGGCCGACGCCGTGAGCGCCGCCTTCAGGCGCGGATCGGCGGGTGCCACCTCGGCCGAGGTCCGCCGCCCGATATCGAACCGCACGCGGTGCTCGGCCTCAATAGCTGCAATCAGCTTACGCAGGTCCGCCTCGATGGCCAGGAGATGCCCCTCGTCGTAGGCGCGCACGTCGATGCTGAAGGTCACCTCGCCGGCAACCTTCGTCATGGCCGCCTCGGCCGGGTTGGTGTGGAAGCGGCCGATGGTCATGGCCATGGGCCGGCCGGCGGCCTCGTGCTCCCGCCAGATCCGATCGACTCCGACGGCGAAGGTGCCCGCGGCCGTGACGGCATCGTGGCGGAAGCGTCGGGGCAAGCCGACGTGATCGTAGGCGCCGATGATGCGGGCACTGGGATAGCGGAAATTGCCGGGAACGGCGGTGACGACGGCGATCGGCCTGCCGGCCTCGATGAGCTGCGGGGCCTGTTCGATGTGCACCTCGAGGAAGGCCTTGACGTTGTCGCGCGTGAGCGTCGCCTCGCCACGGTCCAAGGCCGCGGGCGAGCCGCCGCAGGCTGTGATATGGTCGGCAAGGGGCCGGCCGGTATCGATGCGCGGCGCCTGCAGGGCGCCTTTCGGCAATTGACCGAGGGCGGAGCGGCTGCCGACGTAGGAGACCTCGAACCACACGCTCTCCTCGGCGCGGATGGCCATGGCCGTCACGTCCACCGCAGGCGTGATCGCGAGCGAGCGCAGGGCGCGGATCGCGACGAGTGCAGCGACGACACCGGCGGCGCCGTCGAAATTGCCGCCATTGGGCACGCTGTCGAGGTGCGAGCCCATGACGATGCCCGGCGCCGAGCGATCCCGCCCGGGCATGGTCATGTAGAGGTTGGCGGCGGCATCGCCCTTGATCTCCAGCGCCATGTCGGCGGCAATGCCCCGGACAACGGCATGCGCCCGCTGCTCGCCTTCCCCGTAGGTGTCGCGGGTAATTCCAGGACCAGCGATGCTGCAGGCCGCCAGCCGGTCGAAGAGGTCGCTGACGAAGTCGCGCTCGGCAGAGACGGCGTCGGCCACGGCCTTGCTCGTGGGGTCTGTCATCTTTCCGCTCTCCAACTGTGAAGCCTCTGCGGATCGCTCGGCTCGGCGTACGTCGTGGTTACTTTATAGCTCATTCGATTGTCGTGCAGGCCGGCTATTGGTTACAATTGTCGCGCACGGGGACCTGTTCGGGCTTTGCATCTGGAGATTTCGGGAGGGCAGGATGACATTCATGTTGCGCTATTCGCTGATCGCCGCGGCACTGGCTGGTTGCCTGGCGATGATGGGGCACGGATCGACTGCGCTGGCGCAGTTGCAGTGCGAGCCCGGTTACAAGTTGTGTCCCGAGAACCTCGGGGGCGCCTGTGCACCGGTCGATTCGATCTGTTGTCCCGGCGGTCGCTTCTCCTACACCGGCCGCTGCCCCGACTCGCCGCAAGCGACCCCAGCGGCGCCAAGCGTGCCACCACGTCTGGCTCCACCCGCCAGTTCCGGCTCTTGGTACGGGGCCATTTCCGTGGCGCTCTGGAAGACCCGCTCCGGACGCGCGCGCGTTGCCGTGGGCATTGCCTGGAACTACCGGACGACGGCGGAGGCGCGGGACAATGCGATCCGGCAATGTCGCAGCCGGGGCGGGCAGGGGTGCCGCATCGCCACCACCTTCAGCAATGGCGGCTGCGGCTACGTGGCGACGGGTTCGAGCACCCGCGGTGTCTCCTACGGAACCGGCGCGACGCCCGCGATCGCGCTAAGCGAATGCCGCAAGCGCGGCCACCGCTGCAACAAGCCGATCGGCGGTTGCAC
>JAGRKR010000204.1 GCA_020442225.1 Hyphomicrobiaceae bacterium
CTGCGATCCAAGGCGGCCGGCGACGTCATCGACCGGCTGCTCGGCGACGATGCCGTGTCGGGCGCGTTGACCACCAAGGCATTGTCGCGCTGGGCGAGCCGGCGCCTGTTCGATCGTCTGGCCGAGCTTGGCGCCGTGCGCGAGCTAAGCGGCCGCGCGACCTTCCGCATCTACGGGCTATGACGATGGCGAACGCGACGCGCGCTCGACGAGCGAAAGGCCGACCAGACGACGGTCTGTTCGACCGTGAGCTGGATCACCTGCCGCCGGAGGCGCGGTGGCGCGAATGGATGAACCGGGTCGAAGCGACCATCTTTGCCGCGAGCGAACCGGTCGACCGCGAGACGCTGGCGCGGATCGTGGGCAAGAGCTGCAGCATCGATCTTTTGATCGACGACATCCGTGAGGAACTGCGCGGCCGCCCCTACGACCTGGTCGCGGTCGCAGGGGGGTGGAAGCACCTGACACGACCAGCTTACGCCGACGCGATCCGCACGGCCGTCGGCAGAAGCGAGCGCGCGGTCGACCTGTCGCAGTCCGAGGTGCTGGTGCTGATGTGCATCGCCTATTTCCAACCGATCACCCGCGCCGAGCTGTCCAGCTTCTTCGGCAAGGAGATCAGCCGGGACCTGATCGGCAACCTGCGCTCGTTCGAGTTCATCGCCTCCGGCCCGCGCGCGCCGCAGCCGGGCGCGCCCTACACCTATGTCACCACGCCGGCCTTCCTGCTCGAGTTCGGGCTCGACACCCTGCGCGATCTTCCCGATCGCGAGGCGCTCGAGGACGCAGGGCTGCTCAGCAAGGAAAAGCTGCTGGCCGGCGACATCATGCCGGGGTTTGCAGACTCCGGCATGGGCGAGGCTGACGCGGTCATCGACGAATAGCGGGCCTGTGCGAGGACCGCCCCTCGTCACCCCAGCTTCTCCAGCGATGCGACGGCGAGATCGATTTTGCCCATGAGGGCTCTCAAGGGCGCACAATCAGGATAGTGCTGTATCAGCATGGACTGTGCGAGGCGCAGGTTTTTGATGTGCTGTTCGCCAGCTTTCGGCTTTCCGCCGGTGGAATTCTCCCCATAGTAGAGGTCGAAAAACACCGCATCCGGCATGGCCTGCCGATCGTGTTCGCATTGAACCCAGTCATCAATGCTCGCTGCGAACGGCATCGACGCGTTTGTAGACGCCTGTGCGCGCTCGCATATCGACAAGCACGCCCTTCAGGAGCGAGCCGATCCTGGCGTGTGCCTCAACACGCATGGCCGCCTTCGGACGCCGGCGCAGCTTGCCGCTGAGCGGCAGCCGGTACTCGACAGTGGTCTTGGGACCGCGAGGCGAGGGAGCTTTTCGGTGAAGGGTTTTCGCTTGCTTCGCCTCGGCCGCACTCTGCTCTCCGGGGGTTACAAACGGAGCATGGGCATCAATGGCGATCCTGTCACAATTCTCGGGAACGATCGCTGCAGGGGCCCTGGACAGTGCCTTCAGCAGCCCATCGAGCGAATATCCCTTCGACGCGTCGGCATAGAGGAAAAGCTCACTACCCCCTTCCGGATAGTACATCCCTGCCCATTCTGGCCTTGCAAGTGACCAGTTATGCTTCCGCGCCCACGCCTCACGTTCGGCCAATTTGGACAGAGCGCTTCCGGCATACGGTTCATCCGCTTCCACGTGATGTTTTGCCACCGGATCGTACCAGGTGCTTCCGTGATCAGAACCGGGCAGGCGGGCAGAGTATCCCTCTCGAGGTTCGACACGTGCCTTGGATGGCCGCAGGCCTGTGATGTCCATGAACTGCAGCACCCTCGCGGCTCCGCACGCGCGCGCCAACGCCGCACTCGCCGAGTCCGGTCTATATTCGTCGATCACATGGTCTGCGGCGTGACGACGGAAACGGCCGAGCTTGTGCGCATATCGATACTGAGTTGGCTTGATCAGTTCATCCAGGGGCTTCGAAATGAATACCCGGATGGTCTCACGGCCGGAATTTCGTGTTTCGCTATCCCGCCAAAAGGTGGAAACGTAGACGGCGTGCCGCGCCGCGGCACCGGCTGAACGGTTGCTCAGCGATCGGCGTGCATGCTGAAAGTTGCCAAACCCTGAGACCTGAGACGCCGAGTCGAGGGCCTTGGTATGCGAGATCGCGTCTCGCTTCGAGATCGCCTTGGCAAGGCGCTTTATGCCCTCAATCGAGGACGGCTGAATATCAGTTTTGGACATGCCAGTTCTCCTGGCTCGTTGAGAAGTGTCGCCCGTCAACCACCTCGCGAGCCCGAACATGACATGAACGGGAGCGTCAGCATCGGCAGTGCTGTCAACAGCTTCGCTACGACGGGCGGCGCGCTCCTGCCGCCAGAGCACCGACTCGTACAATACAACCGATTTCCGTGCGTGAGAAGCGCCGGGTGACAGTTCTAATCGCCCACTAACTTTAGGTCACACAAAGACGGCTTGCGAGATGCTGCCCGGGCGCGCAACTACCCAGCAAATGAACCGCAAATAGGCCTCAAGCTATTGGCGCGTCAGCGGTCGGCGGCAAGCGCTCCGTCAATTTGCGCGCCTGCAGATTATGGATTGGGAATTTCTCGGCAATAGTGTCAGTATTGTCTAGGGTGGTGGGGACTACGGGCGTGCCGTCGGCGTGGGACATTACAATAAGCGAGACTCTCGCGCTGCTTGATGACGAGTTCAGCGAATTCGCCCAGGCCCTTGCGAACGATTCCTACGCGATCTGGCTCGGCGCAGGCATCTCTTTGTCCAAGGTCCCTGGTCTCGTGGGCGTCGCCGAAGGCGTGCTTGAGCACCTGCGGGAGCGCGTTGACCCCGCAAATGACAACTGCCGGTTCAAACGTAGCCTCGATCGTATCATCGGCCTGGTCAATCTCAGTGCCGATGATCGCAAGGAAGTCGACTACGCGAAGCCGGTGGCTCAGTGGCGCGACAGGGAGCGCATCACGAAGAGTCTGACTGGCGTCTACGCCCGGATGCTTGACCAGCATCCACAGGGAGAACCCCCCGACTATCTTGTGTGGGACGGCATCGGTGTCGTCGCCCGATACGCCGATCCTGCGATCGGTCCCGGGCCGGAGCACCTTGGCCTCGCGGGACTGATCATGGAAGGCGTTGTTTCGGACGCCGTCAGCGCCAACTGGGACGGCCTGGTGGAGAAGGCCGTCGCCCTGACAGCGGGTGCTGGACCTGGCGTGATGCAGGTGCGCGTACTTCCGGATGACGTGAAGGACAACACGGCGCGGGCACGACTTTACAAGTTCCACGGCTGTGCTGTCCTGGCCGGACAGGACGAGGGCCGGTACCGCGAGCGGCTGGTCGGACGTGCGTCGCAGATACATGGCTGGGCCGAGAAGAATAAGGTCATCGCCGCGAAGCTGGTCGACTTAGCGGTTTCGAAGTCGACCTTGATGCTCGGTTTATCGACGCAGGACACGAACATCCAGAATGTCTTCGTTGTCGCCCAAGGCAATCTGCCGTCGCATTTTCCCACGCACCCGCCGTCCGTGATACTATCCGAGCAGGATGTGGGTGCCGATCAATTGTCGCTGCTGCAGAACTTTTACAAGCTGGACTACGGCGGGAAGGCCGCGGAGATCGAGAAGGCCTCGCTGCTCCGAAGCTATGGCCAGTCGCTTCTGCCTGCCCTGTGGCTGCACGTATTTACGGCCAAGTTGGAAGCTCTGCTCGCGCTCGGCACAGCCGGACTTCCTGATGCAGCAGTGCAGCAATTGAAAGCTGATCTTCGAGCTCTGCGGGATGCTACGGTCACCAACGTGCCGGTTGCGGAGAACGAGGCTTTCATGTTGCGGGCCCTACGGTGGGCGGGGCGAGCAATAAGTCTCTTCCGGGATGGCAGAGAACTCGAAGCTGCCACCGGCGCGTACACGCCGCTGTCGATAAACAGCGTTGCGAAGACCCTGGCTGATCCGACCGTCGCAAGCTCCGGCCTTGCCCAGTTGGCGCTTGGCCTCGCGTTGATCGGTCGGGGCAAGTCGGCTGGCCACTGGACAATGAGCCTCAGCGATCCCTCAGACGCCAAGGCCGGAGCCGTCAAGGTAGCTGGTCCAGTCCGTTCGGCGGAGATCTTTTTTGCTGGCAACGCGCAGGCGGCAGCCAGGCTCATCGCCGCCGGACACGCATCCGAGGATGACGAAGCAATCATACTGCACAGTCATGAAGTGCCGCCAAGTTCAGCTCGCCATCCCACGGCGCCTCCGGGCCGCACGTTGAGGCGGGGGCGTCGCGAGTTCAGCCTAGCGGCAATAGCCCAGGGCGAGATCGACCTTGATGGCCTCTTGCAACGCTTCAAGGGAGAGATGGCGATATGACGGAAACGACGCCCGTCGAACGCGTTGCAGAACTCCTCAAAGCGGATTTCAAAAGGATCCCGATTCCGCTTTCGATCGGCGGGCTGCAGATCGACGCCGCCGCCGCTTTCGTCGGCGAACCGCCGCGCCCGGACCTGGTGGTGGTCGGCGACACACTCGATCAGACGCCGGCGCGGTTGCAGCAGACTGTCGAGGGCGTCGGGCGCGCATTGGACATGATGGGGTCCAGGCGACCGCTGACGCTGATCGTGGTCGGTCCGCGGCCGGAATCCTCCACACTCACGCGGCTCTCCAGGCATGCGCGAGTGCTGCCAGTGGGTGACGCGTCCGATCAGTCTAACCTGGAGAATTGGCTGGCGGTGCTGCTACCGCTTGAGCTGCCGAAACTGCAGGAAAGCCGTGCGGAAGCGGCGTTCGACAAATTGCTTCAAGGTGCAAGGGATGCCATTGAGCGCGAGTTGATCGAGCTTTCTCATTCCGGAGCGACGGCGGTCTCGAGCCGGCTTGCCGCTTTGGTCGACGAGCCGTTCCTCGACAGGGACGACACTGGAGGCCCGAAATGAGCGGACGGATGACCTCTCTGACCGTCCGTAATTTCCGTAGTATACGCGGCGATGTGACCATCTCGCTCGATGCCCCTACCGTTCTCATCCATGGACCCAACGGAACCGGGAAGACCAGCCTCCTGTCGGCGATCGAGCTCGGGCTGACGGGAGCCGTTGCGTCGCTTGCCAGGTTTGATCCGAGCTATCTGACCTATCTCCCCCACAAGCTGTCCCCGGATTCGAGTGCCCACGTCCTCATTCAGGCGGATGAGAAACTGTGCGAAGGGTCGGGCGGCAGGCTGACCGCCAATGGGTCTACCATTCAGGGAGAGGGCAGGCTGTCCGAGGAGCAAGCCCGCTTCTACACCGAGCGGTGCTATCTCGCACAGGCGAGCCTGGGTCGCCTTCTCGAGATCTACGAACATCAGGATGCCCGGAATACCGATTCTCCACTGACGCGGTTCGTCAAGGAAATGCTCGGCTTGGATGCGCTTGATGCCTTGATCGACGGGCTGCACCTTTCGGGCGACGTCAGACGCTTTCGCGAGCCGTCCCCCCTCTTTTGGACTGCGCGCTCCGATGCGCCCGCTCTGGAC
>JAGRKR010000205.1:0-4356 GCA_020442225.1 Hyphomicrobiaceae bacterium
GCCCGCAGGTCGCCATCGACGCGATAGAAGTGCAGGTCGCCCTTGAAGATGCCGGGACCGCCCTGCTTGTACATCCAGAGCGTTTCCTGGCGCCGAGCCTCCGGCACGGTCGGCGAGATCAGGCCCGAGACCATGGCCGCACAGACCTCGCCCCCGTGCACGTCCGGCCGGTTGAGCCACGTGAGATCGTACCAGGGGTCCTGATAGTCCGCCGACTCCAGGCCGATCAGGGCACGGAAGCGATCGGGATGACGGGCAGCGAGATAGAGCACCATGCGCCCGCCGATCGAGCAGCCCATGCACACCGGCTTCTCCAGCTCGAGTGCGTCGATGAAGGCCAGGATCATCGCCGCATAGCTCTCGGTCGTGAGCGCATATTCTTCCCGCTCGAAACCGTCGGGGGGATTCGACTTACCGTGCCAGGGCATATCGAAGCAGAGCACGCGGAAATGGTCGGTGATGGCCGGATCGCACATGAGATGCCGGTATTGCCGCCCGTCGGCCCCCGCCGTGTGCAGGCAGACCAGCGGGATGCCCGATCCGGCTTCCTCGAAATAGAGCCGGTGCGGCCGCCCGGCGATGTCGAGATTGAGATACCGGCCGATGATCGGCTCGAACGTCGCCACCATCTCCCTCGCCCTCCGTCTAGCCGGCCGCCCGCGCTCGAGGTCTTGCGAGCACATCCTTGAAGTACTGGAGGTTCGCCATGATCACGCGGAAGTCGCCTTCCATGCTCGCTGCCCCCTGCTTCACGAGCGCCGAGAGGTCGTGCCAGCCCGGCGCTGGCACCGCCTCCCAGAACCTCAGCCACGTCTCGGGCGCGGCACGGATCGCAAAGTCCGTACGGCGTGTCAGCCGCTCACCTTGCTCGAGTGCCGCGATGCGGCCGCCGCGCACGGAGACGTAGACCGGTACGTCACCGACGCCGACGAGAAAGTCGCAGTCGAGAAACCGTCCCCGCCGCACGAGCGCATCGTCACCATTGACCATCGCCGGCAGCTCGCACATGCGCGCCAGAACGGTCGTGGATGCGTCGGTTGCCATCGTGCTCATAACGCCGTTGTCTCCTCGCCAGCCCTGCGGACCGCTCCCGGCATCGCCTTCACGTGGGGCTCTCGTCCGCCACGGGCCGGGCCATGACCCGTGCCGGCGCACCGTCCGAGCCGCGGATGCCGAGCGCGGAGAACATGAACTCGGCGCGGCGTCCGGCGAGTGCAGCGTGACCGCGCAGATGCTCGCAGACAAGCACGCCGCTGGCCAGCAGCACGTGATGGACAGGCCAGGCGAAGCCCTCCTGGCGGAGATGGTGCGGCAGATCGGGCGTGCCGAAGTCGCAGGCGAGCAACTTGCAGCGATGCGCCACCAGCCATTCGGCGGCCGCGACGCTGAGGGACGGGTGGCGGTCGTAGTGTGGTGTGCCGAAGCGCTCTGCGAAACCCGTGAAGAGCGCGAGAATGTCTCCCGGCCTGAGGCGTGGCCGCGCCGCCTCGAGGTGGGGCACGTCGATGATCGCCTCCGGCTCGAGATCGAGGTGCCAGACCACGCCCGGCCCCGCGAGCCGGTCGATGGGAATCTCATCGAAAGCGGGACCATCGGAAAAGAAGTGGCGCGGCGCATCGACGTGCGTGCCGGTGTGCACGACCATGGAGAGCTCGGTGGCGTTGTAGGGGTCGCGCGGCTGAGACCGCAACTTGGAGATGCGCGGCGCCGGAAAAGCCGGCACGCGGGGCAGATCCTCGTCGATCGTCCACGACAGATCGATCCACGGCCCCGTCGGCGCCGCGGCCGTCACGGCCGGCAGCTCGAGCCACCCCTTCCAGCCCCTGCCGCGCTCGGCAGCCTGCTCGCACATCGTCCGTCCTCCCGATCCAAATCTGGTCTGCGCTGGTCCGTCTCGGCGAACCTTGTCGATGATCGCAGCCTAGGGCACCAGAATCTGGCGCACGGAGCGCCCATCGGCCAGCCGGTCGAAGCCAGTATTGATCTCTGCGAGGCTGATCCGCTCGCTCATCAGCCGGTCGACGGGCAGAAGCCCCTGCTGATAGAGCGAGATGTAGCGCGGCACGTCGCGGGCCGGCACGCAGCTCCCGACGTAGCTGCCCTTGATGCAGCGCTCTTCCGCCACAAGGTGGGTCGCCGGCAGCTCGAAGCGGTGGTCGGGATGCGGCAGGCTCGCCGTGACCGTCGTGCCGCCGCGCTTTGTCACCTTGTAGGCGAGCTCCAGCGCTTTCACCGAGCTGGCCAGCTCGAAGGCGAAATCGACGCCGCCGCCGGACAGATCGCGGACCTGCTCGACCGCCGTCGCCTCGCGGGCATTGACGGTGTGCGTAGCGCCGAGCTGGCGGGCGAGCTGCAGCTTGTCGTCGAGCGTGTCGACAGCGATGATCTGGCGGGCGCCCGAGACCTTCGCCGCCAGCATCGACATGAGTCCGACCCCACCGAGACCGACGATGGCGACGCTCTGTCCCGGCTGCACCTTGCCGGTGTTGATGACCGCGCCTGCCCCCGTCACGACGGCACATCCGAACAGCGCCGCCTCCTCGTAGGAGAGGCTGTCCTCGATCTTCACCAGAGAGCCCCGCGCCACGACGGCATATTCCGCGAAGGCGGAGACGCCAACGTGATGGTGCACGGGCTTGCCGCCCTGGCTGAGGCGCGTCGAACCCGACAGCAGCGTACCGGCTCCGTTCGATCTGGCGCCGGGCTCGCACAGCGCCGGACGCCCTTCCATGCACGGCAGGCAGGCGCCGCAGCTCGGCACGAACACGAGGATGACGCGATCCCCGGCCTTGAGATCCTTGACGCCCGCACCCAGCTCGACGACCTCGCCGGCGGCCTCGTGGCCGAGCACCATCGGCATCTGGCGCGGACGGTCGCCGTTGATGGTCGAGAGGTCGGAATGGCAGAGGCCGGCGGCCCTGATCCTGACGAGCACCTCGCCCTCGCCGGGCGGCGCCAGTTCCACCTCCTCGATGGCCAGCGGCTGGCTCTGGGAGTACGGCCTCGGCTTCATCATCTCGCGGATGACGGCGGCGCGCATTTTCATCTGGCTGGACCTTCCGGCTGGAGTTGTCACCGCAGGCATCGCCCGCAGGACTGAGCGACGCTTCCCGCCAACGGCGAGGATATCGACGTCTCGAATGCGCAACGATGCCTGATGGCTCACTGTGATTCTAGTCCGTTCCGCCGGCAAGATCAAAGCGCACCGTGTCGGGTGCATCGGCCCTTCTGGCCCTGCGCAATTCGCGCTATGTGTTGTCGCAAAGACAGCCGAGCCGAGCGGAGCCGCCGTGCCGAGCACCACCCCACGTCACATGACGCTTCCAACAGGACGGCCTTGGCGATCGACGGGTCGCGGGGCGACGCGCTGCGCGCTCGCGCTGCTGGCGGCACTCGGGCTGATGTGCGCGCCATTGCCGCCCGCCGTCGCTCAGCCCCGGGCCGACGTACCGATCATCGCCGCCGCAGCCAATCTGCGCGGCACGCTCGAGGAAATCCTCAAGGTCTACGAGCGCCGCACCGGCCAGCGCTTCCGCATCTCCTATGGCTCCAGCGGCAATCTCGCCCGCCAGATCGCCAACAAGGCGCCGTTCGCGCTGTTCCTGTCCGCCGATGCCGAGCGGGTGCGCTGGCTCGAGCAGCGTGGACGCACGCAGGGAGTCAGCGCCGTCTACGCCCTGGGACGGCTCGCCATCGTCACGGGCAAGTCGTCACCGGTCGCCGTCGACGCACGCCTGGACGGCCTCAAGGCCGCGCTCGCATCGGGCCGCGTGCGGCACCTCGCCATCGCCAATCCCAGGCACGCGCCCTATGGCGTGGCAGCCATGGAGGCCCTGCAGCGCGCCGGGCTGAGCGACGCCGTACGCGATCGCCTCGCTCTCGGCGAGAACGTCGCCCAGGCGCTGCAGTTCGCGCTGTCCGGCGCCGCCGATGGCGCTCTCGTGGCGGTGTCCCTGCTCTCCGCGCCGAGCGTTGCCGGAAAAATTCGCTACGCCGTCATCCCCGCCGAGTGGCATCGCCCCCTGGAGCAGAGAATGGTCGTGGTCAAGGACGCCGGCGAAGCGGTACGATCACTCTACCGGTTCCTGCTCGGCCCCGAGGCGCGGGCGATCCTGGCACAGCGCGGCTATGCTTTTCCGCTCGAGCCGCGAAGCCCGGCGCTGCCTGCCGGCGACAAGGTAAAGTGAGCGCCACGCCCGTGGACTGGTCCGCCTTCCAGATCTCCCTCAAACTCGCGGCCTGGACGTCGCTGCTGCTGCTGCCCGTCGGCATCCTGGCTGGCCGCGCGCTGGCCTGGACACCTTTTCGCGGGCGCACGGCCGTCGAGGCGGCGATCATGCTGCCGCTGGTCCTGCC
>JAGRKR010000205.1:4438-5421 GCA_020442225.1 Hyphomicrobiaceae bacterium
CTCGTCGCCTCGATGATCTTCAACATTCCCTTCGCCATCCAGCCCATGCAGCGGGCCTTCGAGGCCATCCCCGCCAATCTCCGCGAGGCAGCCTGGGTGAGCGGGCTCTCGAGCTTCGAGACCTTCGTGCGGGTCGAGCTGCCGCTGGCCTGGCCGGGCCTCGTCTCGGCGACCGCGCTCGTCTTTGCCCACACACTCGGCGAGTTCGGCGTCATCCTGATGGTCGGCGGAAACATTCCCGGCGAGACGCAGACGCTCGCTATCGCTGTTTACGACCGCGTCCAAGCCTTCGAGAACAGTGCGGCTGCGGCCATGGCCGCGGTGCTGCTCGCCTTCTCGTTCTTTGCCATATTCGTGGTGCACCTGACGACCGGCAGGAGGCGCCGCCATGACCGCGGCTGAGCCGGCGAGCCTCGAGGTGCGGCTGCGACAGACCCATCCCATACCGCTCGACGCAACCTTCACCTGCCGCGCCGGCCAGCTTCTCGCGCTGGTCGGGCCGTCCGGCAGCGGCAAGACCACGATCCTGCGCGCGGTCTCGGGATTTGTCGATCCCAGTGCCGGGCGCATCCTGATCGGTGGCCAGGACATGGCCGGGATCAGCCCTGAACGCCGTCCGACAGCGCTGATCTTTCAGAACCTCGCGCTTTTCCCGCTGATGAGCGTGCGCGAGAACGTGGCCTTTGGGCTGGAGGCGCGGGGCAAACCCAAGCGCGAGCGGTTGGCGCGCGCGCAGGAACTGCTCGACCTGGTGGCGCTGGGCGATCAGGGCGACAAGAAGCCGACAGAGCTGTCGGGCGGCCAACGGCAGCGCGTGGCGATCGCACGGGCGCTGGCGGTAGAGCCGGCGGTGCTGTTGCTGGACGAACCGCTGTCAGCCCTGGACCTGAAACTGCGCCAGCACATGCGGGCAGAGTTGCGGGCGATCCAGCAGAAGACCGGCGTGACCTTCATCTACATCACCCACGATCAGGGCGAGGCGC
>JAGRKR010000206.1 GCA_020442225.1 Hyphomicrobiaceae bacterium
GGGGTGGCATTCTCAGATATGTGGTGCCGGACGAGCCCCCGAGCTGGGATGGCCATCGCGAGACGACTTTCGCGCTTATCCATGCCATGGCGCCCTACTACAGCACGCTCATCCGCGTGAGCCCGGACAATCCGTCGTCCACGACCGACTTCGTCTGCGATGTCTGTGAGGGCTCGGTGCCAAAGCCGACGGACGGTGGCAAGACCTATACGTTCAAGATCCGCCGGGACATCAAGTTTCACAACGGCACGCCGCTGACCGCCAAGGACGTGCATGCGAGTTACATGCGCATCATTTTCCCGCCCCAGGGCGTATGGAGTGCGCGGCGTAAAGAGTTCGCCATGGTCGACAGCGTGACGTCGCCGGACGACGCCACGGTCGTCTTCAAGCTCAAGTACGCCACCGGCGCCTTTATCCCGGCTCTCGCCAATCCCTTCCTGTTCATCTACTCGAAAGCCATCCTCGACAAGGACCAGCAGTTCCCGCTTAAGAACGTGATGGGCAGTGGCCCCTTCGTCTTCGCGGGCTACGAGGCCGGGGCGCGCATCCGCGGGACGCGCAATCCCCACTATCATCACAAGGGAAAGCCTTACCTCGACGGCATCGAGACGATCTATGCCAAGAAGCAGTCGCTGCGCATGCAGGCGATCCAGGGCGACCGGGCGGCCGCCGAGTTCCGCGGCATCCCGCCGAAGAGCCGTGACGACCTCGTCAAGGCGCTCGGCAAGGACATCACCGTGCAGGAGAGCACCTGGAACTGCGCGCTCTTCGTCACCCCGAATTTCAAGCGCAAGCCGTTCGACGACGTGCGCGTGCGCCGGGCGCTGACCCTCGCGCTCGATCGCTGGGGCGGCTCGCAGTATCTCTCCCAGATCGCGCTGGTGAAGACGGTCGGCGGCATCATCTTCCCCGGCCACGAGTTGGCGCGCAGCAAGGAGGAGCTGCAGAAGATCGCCGGCTTCTGGCCCGATCACAAGAAGTCGCAGGCCGAGGCGCGCCGGTTGCTGAAGGAGGCGGGCGTGCCGGATCTGAAGTTCGTGCTCTCGAACCGCGCGGTCGACCAGCCCTACACGATCGTCGCCACCTGGCTCATCGACCAGTGGAAGCGGATCGGCGTGACCGTGACTCAGCGCACGCAGTCGACCGGGCCGTTCTGGGATACGCTGCGCAACAAGAAGGACTTCGACGTGGCGCTGGAGTTCAATTGCAACTCCGTGGTCAATCCACTGCTCGATACGACCAAGTTCACGACGGGAGCTGGCAACAACTACGGCAGCTATGGCGATCCCGAGATCGATCGGCTGTGGCGGGAGGCGAACCGTACGGGTGATCCCAGGAAGCAGCGCGAGTTGATGCAGGCCATGGAGAAGCGCGTCCTCGACGAGCTGGCATTCACCTCGCCGACGCTGTGGTGGCACCGCATCATCGCGCACCGGGCGTATATGAAGGGGTGGAAGATCAGCCCGAGCCACTTCCTCAACCTGGACTTCGGCAACGTCTGGCTGGACCGCTGACGCGAGCGGGCTCGCGGTGGCAGCGCGCAAGCGCTCTCATCGCGGGCCTGGCGCTCAGTGCCGGCAGGGCGGCTCGCCCGGCGTGGCGGCCCCTTCGGTTGTTCCTCGCGGCGCATCGATTGCAGGCGCCCGAGCGAGGCCTATAATCGCGCGAACGCCGATCGCAACGGCAGGTCAGTCATGCCGACGCGTCCCGCCCGCAAGCCCGATGGAGAAGCCCATGTCGTCGACCTATCAGACCCAGGATGGCGTGGCCGTCATCATGCTCGACAATCCCCCCGTGAACGGCTTGGGGCACGCGCTGCGCACGCACATCATGGAAGGGCTGGCGGCGGCGGAGGCGGACGGTGGGGTCAAGGCCGTGGTGCTGATCGGGGCCGGGCGCGGCTTTTCGGGCGGCGCCGACATCCGCGAGTTCAATACGCCGAAGATGGGCGCCGAGCCCTCGCTGCGAACCGTACTCGACCGGATCGAGGGGCTCGCGAAGCCTGTCGTCGCGGCGGTCCACGGAATTGCCATGGGCGGCGGGCTCGAGCTGGCGCTCGCCTGCCATTACCGGGTGGCTGTGAAGGGGGCGGAGATCGCCTTGCCCGAGGTGAAGATCGGCATCCTGCCCGGCGCTGGCGGCACGCAACGCCTGCCGCGCGTGATCGGCCTCGAGCAGGCGCTGGACATGATCGTCAGCGGCAATGCGCGCCGCTCGGAGGCGCTGGCGCCGCTCGGCCTGTTCGACGAGATGATTGCCGGCGCTCTCGGTGCAGGCGCCGTCGCCTTCGCGCAACGGGTCGCAGCGGCGCGCCCCTTGCCTCGTGTGCGCGACCGCGTCATCGCCGCGGAGGGTGCCGCGGCGTTCCTTGCCAGGGCCAGGAACGACATCGCCAGGCGCTACCGCGGCTATCCCGCGCCGATCAAGTGTCTCGCCTGCGTCGAGGCCGCGCTGACGATGCCCTTCGACGACGGGCTCGCGTTCGAGCGGAAGGGCTTCCAGGAGTTGGTCGAGACGACGGAATCGAAGGCCCTGCGCCACGCCTTCTTTGCCGAGCGGCAGGCGGCGAAGATCCCGGACGTCGGTCCGGAGACGCTGATGCGCCCGATCAAGTCGGCTGCTGTCGTCGGCTGCGGGACCATGGGCGGGGGCATCGCCATGACCTTCGCCAATGCCGGCATCCCCGTGACGGTGCTCGAGACGCAGAAGGAGGCGCTCGATCGCGGCCTTGCGCTGGTGCGCCGCAATTATGAGGCGACAGCGAAGCGTGGGCGCATGTCCGCGAGCGATGTCGAGACGCGCATGGGGCACATCACGCCGACGCTGGAGTTCGCAGGGATCGCCAAGGCCGACATCGTCATCGAGGCCGTGTTCGAGGAAATGGACGTCAAGAAGGACGTGTTCCGCAAGCTCGACGCCACGATGAAAGAGGGCGCCATCCTCGCGACGAACACCTCGACCCTCGACGTGGACGAGATCGCCTCCGTCACGGCGCGGCCCGGCGACGTCATCGGCACGCACTTTTTCTCGCCCGCGAACGTCATGCGCCTGCTCGAGGTGGTCCGTGGCAAGGAGACCTCGAAGGAGGTGGTGGCGACCACGATGATGCTGGCGCGCACGATCGGCAAGATCGGCGTGCTGTCGGGTGTCTGCGACGGCTTCATCGGCAATCGCATGCTCGAGCCCTACGTGCGCCAGTCGCTGCTGATGGTGCTCGAGGGGGCGTTGCCGGAGGAGGTGGACCGCGCACTCGAGGACTGGGGCATGGCCATGGGGCCGTTCCGGATGTACGACCTTGCCGGCAACGACGTTGGTTATCGCATCCGCCAGCGGCGCTATCTGGAGCGCCCGCGGCTCAAGCCGTTCTACGAGATTTCCGACCGCATCTGCGAGGCCGGCCGCTTCGGCCAGAAGACGGGCAAGGGCTGGTACCGCTACGAGCCGGGCGACCGGACGGCGCACGCGGACCCGGAGGTGGCGCGCATCGTCGGCGAGGTCCGCGCCGCGCGCGGGCTGACGCCACGGGCCATTCCGGCCAGCGAGATCGTGGAGCGCTGCATCTTCGCCCTGGTCAACGAGGCGGCCGCGCTCATCGAGGAGGGCATCGCGTTGCGGGCGTCGGATGTCGACGTCGTCTATCTCTCCGGCTACGGCTTCCCGCGCTATCGCGGCGGCCCGATGCACTATGCCGAGACGATCGGCCTCAAGAAGGTGCTCGNNGGCGCGCATGAGCGAGTTCTCGCGCAATCCCCTTGCCGACCCCGAATTCTGGCGCCCCGCGCCACTGCTGGCGCGCCTCGCCGGAGAGGGCAAGCGTTTCAATGGCTGAGGCCGCGGCCCCTGGCGTCGCGAGGTCCTGCAACAATGGCCGGCCGGGACCGGCCGAGGAAGGAGCATCCCATGCGTGAAGCCGTGATCGTCTCGACCGCCCGCACCGGGCTCGCAAAGTCCTGGCGAGGCGCGCTGAATGCGACGCACGGCGCCTCGATGGGAGGCCATGTCGTCAAGCATGCGATCCAGCGCGCCGGCATCGAGCCCGGCGAGGTGGACGACGTCGTCATGGGTTGCGC